>NZ_JCAPET010000014.1:0-107278 GCF_059735245.1 Gorillibacterium sp. sgz306347 | reverse complement strand
TTTTGGCATTTTACCCCATGTTAACTTCTTTGCAAGTCTACTGCCATTTTTGACCTAATAATTGCATAAAGGCAACTATTTTTCCCATTTCCTCTGAATATCGCTTCTTTTATTAAAATAAATGCGCCTACGTTCTTATTTCGCAATAGAGGCGGGAATCTTAGAAAATAGGTGTCGCCTTGCACCTATTCGCCAACATCACATCGCCGCTCTTTCTTTATCGTTCGCTTGTTCGCTTACTCGGGTATTCTTTTATAGGCCTGTTCCCTTGTCCCTTTTACGCATATTCACTTGTTCGTTGTTCCCTTGCTCCCCAGTTCGGCCCAACCGCTCATCCTCGCCAATCTCCTCCAGCCACATTTCAAGTTCAACCCCGGCAGCCTTTATCATAAGAAACGGCGGCACAAGCAATAGCCGTACAAGCAGACGCGAACGTCCAAAAGAGAACAAACTTCATAAGCGGAACACGAAGTTACCCGCTACCTCGCTAAAAAGCATCCCTCCCATATCAGAAATGCTTTTGGAAACCATAATATTCTCTTATGCCTATATATCCGGGTTTTGTGGTAGGATTAATAGTACAAAAAAAGGAAACGACGCCCGCGCCATAATCCGCGGCCGGGGTTTCAATCCGCAAAGGAGGCTGCCGCGCCATGGCATATGAAGCCAAATGGGCGTCCGACAAGGAAAAGCTGAGCAAGGTGGAGCTGCAAAAGCTGGAAAAGGACGGCCTGGACGTCATTCGTTCGATTATCGAAACCTACTCGCGCGAGGGATACGCCTCCATTCCGGAGGATGAGCTGAACCGGTTTAAATGGGCCGGCGTCTACGAGCAAAAGCCCCGCGACGGTCATTTTATGATGCGGGTGCGGATCAATACGGGACGCATGACCTCGGAGCAGGCGAGAGGCCTCGCCTCCATCGCCCAGGAGTACGGCCGCGATCTGGCCGACGTAACCACCCGCCAGGCGATTCAGTTCCACTGGCTGCGGGTGGAGAACCTGCCGGATATTTTTCAGCGGCTGGAGAAGGTCGGACTCTACTCGTATGAAGCATGCGGCGACTGCCCCCGTACCATTGTCGGCAACCCGCTCGCCGGCATCGACAAGGACGAACTGCTGGACACGACGGCTCTTGTCGAGGAGATCAATGACTTTTTCCTGCTGAACCGCGATTTCTCAAACCTGCCGCGCAAGTACAAAATGTCGGTTTCCTCCAGCATTTACAATACAGCGCATGCCGAAATCAACGATCTCTCGCTTACGCCCGCCGTAAAAGTAATCGACGGCGCGGAAGTGACCGGCTTTCACGTTTGGGTCGGCGGCGGCTTGTCCGCCAAGCCGCATTTTGCCAAGAAGCTGGACCTGTTCGTTCGTCCCGAGGAAGCGCTTAAAGTGGCGGTCGGAGTCACGACGCTGTTCCGGGACCACGGGTACCGGGAGAAGCGGCATCACGCCCGGCTGAAATTTCTGGTGGCGGATTGGGGGCCGGAGAAGTTCCTGGACGAGCTGAAAAAGCTGATCGGGGATATGCCGGGGCTCGGCGAGGACAAAATCGTCGGCTGGAACGGCGCCTACTTTGACGGCGTTCATCCGCAGCGCCAGCCGGGTTTGAACTATGTCGGGCTGAACGTGCCCGTCGGGCGGCTGTCCGGGACGGAGCTCGCGGAGCTGGCCCGGCTTGCGGATGAATACGGCGACGGAACAATCCGCACCACCATGTCGCAAAACATCATTCTTCCGGGCATCCCGGACGCCAAGGTGGAGGCGCTGCTGAAGGAAAAGGTGCTGGAGCGGCTCACCCCCTTTCCGGACCGGTTTGTCAGCCGCACCGTGTCCTGCACAGGGAATGAATTCTGCAACCTGGCCATCGTCGAAACGAAGGAGCGCGCCCGCCGCGTCGCCGAATACCTGGACAGCCGGGTGCAGCTGGACGAGGACATCCGGATTCATTTCGTCGGCTGCCCCAACAGCTGCGGGCACCGCTACATTGCCGATATCGGCCTGCAGGGCTCGCTGGTCAAAACCCCCGAGGGTATGATCGACGCGTTCGATCTTTCCGTCGGAGGCATCCTCGGGCCGAACGCGACGCTGGTCAGCCCGCTCAAAGGACGGGTCAAAGGCGACGATGTCGGCCCGGTGCTGGAGCAGCTGATTCTGTTCTACCGGGACAACCGGAGCGCGGAGGAAACGTTCCACCAGTTCGTGCACCGCGTCGGCCCCGCGGCCTTCCAGGAAAAGCTGGCCGAAGCGCTCGTCGCGGCTTCCTGATCAAAAGCATCGCGCTCCATTCCGCCCGTTTTCTTTAGTCCTCCGGACCGGAGGAGTTGAGGAAGCGGGCGGTTTTTTCGGCTGTTTCCCCGCTCCCGACAAACACCACCCGGTCTCCTTCCTGAAGCTGAACGTACGGCCCCGGTGAGATGGTGACGCCTTTGTCCCGGCGCAGGGCGATGATGGTCGCGCCGGTGTTCTGCCACAGCTGCAGCTCGGCAATCGTCCGCCCGATGACATGGGCCCCCGGCTCGATGGTCACTTCGAGCGGATTGTACGGCGTCAGGTTGCGCAGACGGTCGGAATAGTTCATCATGTCCCGGACCAAGCTGTCGAACTTTTCGTCGATGGCCTTTTTTTCGCGCAGCAGCTGCTCCAGCTCCTGCTTCAGCGAGTACGCCGAGCCGATGTACTGGTTGTATTGGTTGATGTAATCGATCGCTTTTTCCCGGGACAGGACCGTGATTTCCTTTCCCTGGCTGACTTCGACGATGCCCGCTTCGCGCAGAAGCGCGATCGACTTGCGGATGGTTTCCGAAGAGACGTGATACTGGCCGGTTAAAAGCGTCCTCCCCGACAGCTTGGAGGATACCGGAAACTCCTTGTTAATAATCCGCTGCGCCAGGTCAAGGGCGATGGATTGGTAAATCGGCAGGTCGCTCATGGTTTGTTAACGCTCCCAATAAACCCTCCGTTTGGACCGGAGGCAGGATGATGAAATCCGTTGGACATGTAGTCCTTCCTTATTTTATACGAAGCGCCTGCAAAAGAAAAAGCGGCAAGCAAAACGCTCCGCCTCCCGGCACGGCGCGCATCGTTCGGCAGGCCGGGGGTTGGCGGAGCGTTTTTGGATCATGCGCGGCGGTACGGAGGCGGGTTCCCGCCGATTCGGTTGGCGGATGGAAAACATCCCGCCGCTTACGCCTGCATCAGACCGGACGGGCGGACTGCAGGTGCGAGCGTTTCATACTGCTCAAGAATTTGTGTCTGAAGCGGATGCCCCGCCGCAATACCCAGGTGATGCTCGATGACATGCGGCACGCCGTGCCGGTGCAGCTCGCTTTGCAGCCGGACCGCTTCGGCGTCCTCCGGCGAGTCGAACAGCAGGGCGGCCGCGACCGCCGACGTCAGATGGGCTGTCTCCAGGCCCAAGGCGTGCGCTTGCAGCAGCGGACGGACCAGCCGCTCCTGCGGCGAGAGCTTGCGAAGCGGAGACCGCCCGACGCGAACGATTTCGTCCGTCAGCGCCGGATTGGCGAAGCGCTCCAGGGTCGTGCGAATGTAAGCCTGGTGCCGTTTTTCGTCCAACCCGAACTTGGCCGCCAGCAGCTTCCCCGTCTCGCTCAGAATCAGGTGAACTTTGGCCCGCAGCTCTCCGTTTTCGAGCGCCTCCTGTATCGTCCGAAAGCCCTTCAAATGCCCCAGGTATGCGGCGGCGCAGTGGCCCGTATTCACGGTAAACAGCTTGCGCTCCTGATACGGCTCCAGCGGGTCGGCGTAGCGGACGCCTGCAATGTCGGGGTAATCGTCCAGCAGAGCAGAACGGTCCACGACCCACTCGTAAAATGGCTCCACCGTCACCTGCAGCGGATCGGCGGTTTTCTTCTGGTCGGGTACAATCCGGTCCACGGTCGCGTCGGGAAAAGCGATCCAGCGGTCGGCCTTGGACCGCAGCCTCTCGTCCAGGTGGGCGTAAACCAGCTTTTTCAGCCGGCTGCTCCCCTTTACGCCATTCTCGCAAGCAATCACATGCAGCGGCCGGCTGCCCGCCCGCAGGCGAAGCTCGATGCCCCGGGCGATCGGCTTTGCGATCTCCTTTAGCGAGGAAGCGCCGACCGCTGTCGTGACCACCTCCGCCTCGGCTACGGCAGCCGCAACTTCCTCGGGCCGTCCCGAATGGACGGCCGTTACGTTCGTCACCACTTCCGTTTCGCGCTCCGGACCGGCCAGCGTGACCGGATAGGCCTTCCGCTGCCGCAGCAGCTTTTCCTGCTTGGGATTCCGGACAACAAAGCAAACCTCATACCCCGACTCCGACAAAAGCTTTCCGATGAAGCCCCGGCCGATATTGCCGGCTCCAAAATGAACGGCCTTCATGCAATCCCTCCTTGGTTGGCTGTTGACATATCCCGTAAATTTAACAGAATCTTCTGATAATTTCGCGTGCGAAAAGACGCCCCGCCGGCCGCTTTGTTTAAAAGCGCGCCGCAGGTGAGGAGGTCTTTTCATTTACCGGAGCAGGGGCGATGCGGCTCGGTTCGTTTGCCGCGCCACCATGCGCCTCTTTTTCGGATGTCCATCCGCAAGCGGCTCCCGTCAGTTGGCGGCAGCCGTTCCGCCGCTGACCGGATCTTGCGCTCCGATGCAGTAGGTTACGGGATTGGCGAGCAGCTCTTTGAAATCGACTTTGCTGAGACAATCGGTTTTGGTGGGAGGGGTGTCGAATGTCAGGAGCTTGGTGATCGTGTTGGGCACGACCACGCAGTGCATGCCGGCGGCCACGGCCGCGCGGGTGCCGTTCGGGGAATCCTCGATGGCGATCGCTTCATCGCCTCGCACGCCGAAGCAGTCAAGCACTTGCTGGTACAATTCGGGGTCGGGCTTCACATTTTGCACATCGTCCGCGGTGCGGATGCAGTCGAAATACTCGCGGATGCCCAAATGAACCATGTATTTGTCAATCCATTCGCGGCGGGAGCTCGTCGCCAGGCCGATCTTCAATCCGGCCTCCTTGGCGCTGTCGAGAAAATGCCGGATGCCCGGGCGCACCTGCTCGCTTTCCATCAAAAGCGTATGCTGGGCGTGCACCGTCGTCCGCAGCTCCTCTCGGTCTACCGGAAGGTTCATATGCGTGTTCAGATACTCATAGGGGTTAAAGGCGCTCAGGCTGGTCCCGATGCATTGCGAGTACAGGTCCACCGTCAAATCCACGCCATGCGTCTTGTAAGCGTCACGGAAGGCAACATACCATGCGGTTTCCGTATCGATTATCGTACCGTCAAAATCAAAAACCATCGCTTTAATCAAAATACAGTCTCCTCTCCAGCTCTGTGATGTCTTGCCGCCGGCCGGTGTCGGGTGCTTTTTTATTTTCGGGCTGACTCCTATCCGTTGTTCTGTAGTATACACCAGTTCCTCTTCACTAACAACCCATATGTAAGGTATATGTTGTTAGTTGCGGAAAGTTGCCTAAAACAGCAAAACAACCTTCTTTTGCTCGTGGATGAGAAAAGAAGGTTGTTTTGCTCTATTGCTTCTGCCTGTCAATCCAAGGCTTCGGCTCGCCGGCCTTTGCCTTTTCCGGCTGCTTTCGGCTTGCCCGCTTCCTTCGTCCTGCCGGCCGCTTTCCCTTTCTTCCCTACCGCCGGTACATCCGCCGGGTCCAGCGCCGCGCCGGTTTCCCGCTTCGCCTGCTCCGCTTGCTCCGAGCCGCCCGAGCGATAAGCCCAGTTCCCGCCATCGGGGCCATACAGGACTTCCGTGCGAAGGCGGTCCCGCTCCATAACCGGCTTCAGGTAACGGCCGGTGTACGACACGTCGCTTTTCTCGCACACTTTTTCCGGTGTGCCGGTGGCTACGATCGTCCCGCCCTTGGTGCCGCCCTCCGGTCCGAGGTCAATCAGGTAGTCGGCTGTTTTGATGACGTCCAGGTTGTGCTCGATAACCAGCACGGTCTCGCCGCTGTCCACGAGCCGGTGCAGGACCTCCAGCAAACGGTCGATGTCGTCGACATGCAGACCGGTGGTCGGTTCATCGAGAATGTAGAACGAACGGCCCGTGTTGCGGCGGTACAGCTCGGCCGCCAGCTTCACGCGCTGCGCTTCGCCTCCGGACATGGTCGTCGAAGGCTGCCCCAGCTTCATGTACCCGAGCCCTACGTCCAGCAACGATTTGATTTTCCGGTAAATGCGCGGGTTGTTCTCAAAGAAGCGGCTCGCGTCCTCAATGGTCATGTCCAGCACTTCGGCGATGTTTTTGCCCTTGTAGCGGATTTCCATCGTTTCGCGGTTGTACCGGCTGCCTTTGCAGACTTCGCAGGGAACGTACACGTCGGGCAGGAAGTGCATCTCGATTTTGATGATCCCGTCGCCCCGGCACGCTTCGCAGCGCCCGCCCTTGATGTTAAAGCTGAACCGGCCCTTCTTGTAGCCGCGCACCTTGGCTTCGGTCGTGGTGGAATACAGGTCGCGGATGTCGTCGAACACCCCCGTGTAGGTGGCCGGGTTGGAGCGCGGCGTGCGTCCGATCGGCGACTGGTCGATTTCGATGACCTTTTCCACGTTTTCCAGACCGAGAATTTCTTTGTGGTCGCCCGGGCGCACCTTTGCCCGGTTCAGCTGCTTCGCCATGGACTTGTACAAGATTTCGTTCACCAGCGAGCTTTTGCCCGAGCCGGAGACCCCGGTGACGCAGGTGAAGACTCCGAGCGGGATTTTCACGTTGACGTTCTTCAGGTTGTTTTCCTTCGCTCCCCGGATTTCCAGCCATTCCTCGCGCGGCTTCCGTCTTTGGGACGGTACGGGGATCAGCTTTTTGCCGCTCAGGTATTGCCCGGTAATCGAAGCCGGATTGTCCATGATTTCCTGCGGCGTGCCCTCCGCGATGACGGAACCGCCGTGAATGCCTGCGCCCGGTCCGATGTCGATGATGTAATCGCAGGCCAGCATGGTGTCCTCGTCGTGCTCGACCACGATCAGCGTGTTGCCGAGGTCGCGCATTTTTTTCAGGGTGCTGATCAGGCGGTCGTTGTCCCGCTGGTGCAGCCCGATGCTCGGCTCGTCCAGGATGTACAGCACGCCCATCAGGCTGGAGCCGATCTGGGTGGCCAGCCGGATGCGCTGCGCTTCGCCGCCGGACAGCGTGCCGGCCGCACGGCTCATGTTCAGGTAATCCAGTCCGACGTTGACCAGGAAGCCGAGCCGTTCCTTGATTTCCTTCAAAATCAGGTTGGAGATGGCCTGCTCTTTGCCGGTCAGCTCCAGGCTGTCGAAAAAGAGATGGGCTTCGCCGACCGGAAGCTCCGTCACATACGCGATGTTTTGGCCGCCGACCGTCACCGCCAGTATTTCGGGCTTCAGCCGCTTGCCTTTGCACTTCTCGCATGGTTTGGACGCCATGAAGCCTTCGATGAACTCGCGGATGCCGTCGGATGCGGTTTCCCGGTACCGCCGCTCCAGGTTGTTCACGATGCCTTCAAAAGCCGCCCAGGCCTCGCGGCTGTGACCAAAATCGTTCTCGTAGCGGAAGTGCACCCGCTCGCCGCCCGTCCCGTACAGCAGCTTCTCCATCTGCGCGGGGGCCAGCTCTCCAACCGGGACGTTCATTGGTATTTTGTAGTGGCGGCAGACGGCCGCCAGAAATTGCGGATAGTAGTTGGACGTTCCGCCCGACCAGGCGGCAAACGCGCCGTTCTCGATCGTAAGGGTCGGGTCCGGCACCAAAAGGTCCGGGTCGACGATCATTTTGCTCCCCAGGCCGTCGCATTCGGGGCAGGCCCCGAACGGGCTGTTGAAGGAAAACATCCGGGGCGAAAGCTCCTCCATGCTAAAGCCGCAGATCGGACATGCCAGGTTCTGGCTGAAAAGCAGCTCCTCTTTTTCCATGACGTCGACCAGAACCCGGCCTTCGGCCATTTTGAGCGCCGTCTCCAGGGAATCGGCCAGACGGGTTTTCACATCTTCTTTCACGACGATCCGGTCGACGACGACCTCGATGGTGTGCTTTTTGTTTTTCTCCAGCTCGATCGTCTCGGAAAGCTCCCGCAGCTCGCCGTTGATCCGCACCCGGACAAAGCCCTGCTTGCGGATTTCATCCAGCAGCTTGACGTGCTCGCCTTTGCGTCCAGACACGAGCGGGGCCAAAATTTGCAAACGGGTCCGCTCGGGGTATTCCATTACCCGGTCCACCATCTGCTCGACCGTCTGGGACGTAATTTCCGTTCCGTGGACGGGGCAGTGCGGATGCCCGATGCGGGCGAACAAAAGCCGCAGGTAGTCGTAAATTTCCGTAACCGTCCCGACCGTGGACCGGGGGTTGCGGCTCGTCGTCCGCTGGTCGATGGATATCGCCGGCGAAAGCCCTTCGATGGAATCGACATCGGGCTTTTCCATTTGGCCCAGGAACTGCCGGGCGTACGCGGATAACGACTCCACGTACCGCCGCTGGCCTTCGGCATAGATCGTGTCGAAAGCCAGGGACGATTTGCCGGAGCCGCTGAGCCCCGTCAGCACGACGAATTTGTCGCGGGGAATCGTGACGTCGATGTTTTTCAGATTATGGGCTCGCGCCCCTTTGATTACAATATTGTCGCTGGCCACTCTCGCTCATCCTCCATGCCGAATTGGTTCCTTGAATTTTTCTATAAAAAGCGGCGGTTTGCCGAAAAAACCTTGCGGCGGCGAAGCGCCGGACTGCGCGTTCGGGACGGGGTTCCGGTCGCNCTCGCTCATCCTCCATGCCGAATTGGTTCCTTGAATTTTTCTATAAAAAGCGGCGGTTTGCCGAAAAAACCTTGCGGCGGCGAAGCGCCGGACTGCGCGTTCGGGACGGGGTTCCGGTCGCTGTTGGTTTTGAGAGGCCGGAATGAATTCCATCGGACGCCTCTCAAAACCAAAGGCGAACGCTGCCGCTCCTGCACCCCGTTCCCGACGCTCCGTCCTGCTTTTCGCCGCGTTGTTGGCGTGACCGCCGCGTTCCAGTTCGGCTCTGCCGAGGGGACGCTTCATGATCTGCTCGCGCTCAAGCGAAAACCTTTCGGCGGCGAAGCGCCGGACTGCGCGTTCGGGACGGGGTTCCGGTCGCTGTTGGTTTTGAGAGGCCGGAACGAACTCCATCGGACGCCTCTCAAAACCAAAGGCGAACGCTGCCGCTCCTGCACCCCGTTCCCGACGCTCCGTCCTGCTTTTCGCCGCGTTGTTGGCGTGACCGCCGCGTTCCAGTTCGGCTCTGCCGAGGGAACGCTTCATGATCTGCTCGCGCTCAAGCGAAAACCTTTCGGCGGCGAAGCGCCGGACTGCGCGTTCGGGACGGGGTTCCGGTCGCTGTTGGTTATGAGAGGCCGGAATGAACTCCATCGGAGGCCTCTCATAACCAAAGGCGAACGCTGCCGCTCCTGCACCCCGTTCCCGACGCTCCGTCCTGCTTTTCGCCGGGCAAACATGCCGGGGCAGCGAAAGCCGGGAAAAGTCCCGGCTCCGCTGCCCTCGTTCCGCCTGCGCCGCCGCACCGGAAAGCTTCCGGCCGCCGTCAGTCCGCGGCCTTCAGCTCCAGCACCGCGTCGCGCAGCTCGGCCGCCCGCTCGAATTGCAGGTTCTTGGCCGCTTCCTTCATTTCCTTCTCCAGCCGCTCGATCACGGTTTGCCGGTCGCGCTTGGACATCTTGCCGCCTTCCTTGAAGTTCGACAGGTAATCGCTCTTCTGCTCGGCGACCTTCGTCGCTTCGATGACATCGCGCACCCGCTTGCGGATCGTGGTCGGCGTGATGCCGTGTTGTTCGTTGAACGCCATCTGGATCGAACGGCGCCGTTCGGTTTCCTTGATGGCGCGGTCCATCGAATCGGTGATCTTGTCGCCGTACATCAGGACCATGCCCTCCGAGTTCCGCGCCGCCCGCCCGATCGTCTGGATCAGCGAACGGTCGGAGCGCAGGAAGCCTTCCTTGTCGGCATCGAGAATCGCCACAAGCGAAACCTCCGGCAGGTCCAGGCCCTCCCGGAGCAGGTTGATCCCGACGAGCACGTGGAAGGTGCCAAGCCGCAGGTCGCGCAAGATCTGCATCCGCTCCAGCGTTTTGATGTCCGAGTGCAGGTAGCGGACCTTGATCCCGATTTCCTTCAGGTAATCGGTCAAGTCCTCGGCCATCTTCTTGGTCAGCGTCGTCACCAGGACCCGCTCGTCCTTGGCGATCCGGTCGCGGATTTCCCCGATCAGATCGTCGATCTGGCCTTTGGTCGGCCGCACCTCGATCAGCGGATCGAGCAGGCCGGTCGGGCGGATGATCTGCTCCACCATTTCCGGGCAGTGCTCCAGCTCGTACGGCCCCGGTGTCGCTGAAACGTAGATGATCTGGTTGAACTTCTGCTCGAACTCGTCGAACCGCAGGGGGCGGTTATCGAGCGCCGAGGGCAGACGGAAGCCATGCTCCACCAGCACCTCCTTGCGCGCGCGGTCACCGTTGTACATGCCGCGGATCTGCGGCAGCGTAACGTGCGATTCGTCCACGACGACCAGCATATCGTCGGGGAAATAATCGAACAGCGTGTAAGGTGTCGCACCGCGCTCGCGGAAAGTGAGTGGCCCGGAATAGTTCTCGATCCCGGAGCAAAAGCCCATTTCCAGCATCATTTCAATGTCGTACCGCGTCCGCTGCTCCAGCCGCTGGGCTTCAAGCAGCTTGCCGAGACCGCGCAGCTCCTCCAGCCGCTCTTCCAGCTCGCGCTCGATGTTCACGACGGCCCGCTTCAACGAATCCTCGGCTGTTACAAAGTGGGAAGCCGGAAAGATGGAAATGTGTTCGCGTTCTCCGACGATTTCACCGGTCAACACGTCGATTTCCGTGATCCGCTCGATCTCGTCCCCGAACAGCTCGACGCGAACGGCGTGCTCTCCGCGGGAGGCGGGGAAAATCTCGACCACATCTCCCCGCACCCGGAACGTGCCGCGTACGAAGTTAATGTCGTTGCGCTGGTACTGGATGTCCACCAGCCGGTGCAAAATCTCGTTGCGCGGCTTCTCCATGCCGACCCGAAGAGACATGCGGAGATCCCGGTACTCCATCGGAGAACCGAGACCGTAGATGCAGGAGACGCTGGCCACGATGATGACATCCCGCCGCTCGAAAAGCGAGCTGGTGGCGGAGTGGCGGAGCTTGTCGATTTCCTCGTTGATGCTGGAGTCTTTCTCAATATAGGTATCGGAAGAGGCGATGTATGCTTCCGGTTGATAGTAATCGTAGTAGCTGACGAAGTAGTCGACCGAGTTGTTGGGGAAAAACTCTTTAAATTCGCTGGCGAGCTGCGCCGCCAGAGTCTTGTTGTGGGCGATGACCAGCGTCGGCCGGTTCAGCTTCGCGATCGTTTGGGCGATCGTGAACGTCTTCCCCGTACCGGTCGCACCGAGCAGCGTCTGATGCCGCTTGCCGGACCGCACGCCCTCCACAAGCTCGTCGATGGCTTTGGGCTGGTCCCCTTGAGGCGAAAATTCGGACTTCAGCTCGAACGTCTTGTCGCTCATGATAATGTTGCTCATTGCTTTAACCACCTGCCGATCTAGGAATTCCTCTAACATTTTCCACTTGGGAATCCGATAACTTAACTAACCGTCGAACAGGAAAATAAGAATACATGTTCGATCCATTATACCTTATTTTCCTTCCGCGTTGCAATCTGGCCTTTCATTAAGTGAACGCGGGTACATATCTTACTCTCGAGAACTGGAGTGGACATTGTGGACATTACTACAATTATTGGTCTTCTTTTGGGTCTTCTATCCTTGGTTGGCGGATTTATGCTGGAAGGCGGGCACGTCGAATCCCTGATGATTTACACCGCCGCCATCATTGTGTTCGGCGGCACCTTCGGCGCCGTCATCGTCAGCTTTCCGCTTTCCCATCTCAAAGAGCTTCCCAGCGCCTTCCGCATGGCTTTTGTGGAAAAGAAACGCGACCAGCGCCGGATCATCGAGGAGATCGTCGACATGGCGACCATCGCCCGCCGGGAAGGCGTTCTCGCTTTGGAGCAGCGTGCCCAGGAGCACAAGAACCCGTTTCTGAAGGAAGGGCTGCTGATGGTGGTCGACGGCACCGACCCCGAGTTAACCCGCCAGATTCTGGAGCTGGAAATGGACGCGCTGGAAACAAAGCATGACGGGTACGCCAAAATATTCGAATCCGCCGGCGGCTATGCCCCGACCATCGGGATTATCGGGACGGTGCTCGGTCTGATCCACGTGCTCGGCAACCTGGAGGACCCCGACACGCTCGGACCGAAAATCGCCGTCGCCTTTGCCGCCACCTTGTACGGCGTCGCGAGCGCAAACATCATTTACCTGCCGATAGCCTCCAAAATCAAAATGCGCAGCAAGGAAGCCATTTCCGATAGGGAGCTGATGCTGGAAGGCATCCTCGCCCTGCAGGCGGGCGAAAATCCGCAGCTGATCAAGAAAAAACTGAATTCCTTCCTCCACGACAAGGCCAGAAACAAAAATGAAGCGGGAGCGAGGGCGGAAGCCAATGTCGAGGCGGTCTAGAAAAAGGAAAGAGGCGTCGCACGAAAATCACGAGCGCTGGCTGGTCACTTACTCCGACTTGATCACGCTCCTGCTGGTCTTTTTTGTCGTCATGTATTCCATGAGCAAGGTCGACGTCAGCAAGTACGAGCAATTGTCGCAATCGCTCAGCTTTCAGTTTAACGGCTCGGAGTCCGTGGTCGCGAAAGGAGGCGGCGGTTCCGGCATCATCGGGACTGTAAATCCGGTCCAGGCGGAAGTGAAACCGGAGGAGCCTCAAAGCGACAAGGACAAGCCCAACGTAAACGAGAAGGACGGCGAAGCCGACGCCAAAAAAGAGCAAGACCTTCAGGACCTGCTGAAAACCATTACCCACTATATCCAGGAAAATAACCTGGAGGCTACCGTCTCCGCCGTAGACAGCCAAAGAGGGATTGCGGTTACTCTGAAGGACTACTTCCTGTTTGATCTGGGGCGGGCCGATCTGAAGCCCGGCGCATACCCTGTTTTGGACAAGCTCGCCAGTTTATTCCCGACACTGGACGCGCAGATCAGCATCGAAGGGCATACGGACAACCTGCCGCTCACGAACGGGGCGCTCTACAAGGACAACTGGCGGCTGTCGTCCGAGCGTTCCCTCTCGGTTCTGCGCTATTTCACGGAGCAAAAGCATCTGCCGCTCAAAACCTTCCAGTCCGTCGCCCACGCCGATACGCAGCCGGTAGCGCCCAATGACACCGAAGCGAACCGGCAGAAAAACCGGCGCGTGGAGATCATCGTTTTGCGCGACCTGCCGAAGCAAGACAACGAATCTCTGCCGCCGGGTTCTCCTTAAAAATCATCGAACGGATATAGGCGAATATAAAAGAGGGAGCTCCTTCAAGTCATTTCGGACGACTTGGGGACTCCCTTTTTCAATCCGTTAAAACTGATCCTTGTACTCCTTGACGACCCACTCGCCCTTCCTTTTTTCTACCGTAAACTGGGCCAACCCGACATAATCTTTCCCAATCGGACGAGGATACAAGCTGGATTTCTCTTTGGCTTCGCCCGGAAGCTCGTAATAATTCGCCTCAATCACATAAGCATGCTCCGGCGTCTCCCCTAAAGAGTGCAGGCTCAGAACGACCCGGTTGTTTTTCAAAACAGGCAGCCCGTTATTCTCCGAAACCCGATTCTCCCGCATCCAGGCTTTGATTGTTTCCATCATGGTCGCTTCCTCTTCCGTTTGCGCTTGCAGAACGGGCAGAGAAGGCGCCACCTCTTTTAAAACACTCTCCATCTCCCTGTCATACTGGGTCATCATATTTTGATACCCGGACAGCAATTCTTCCGATCTTTCGTGTTCCCGATCTTGGGTTTTGAGTGCCGTTAATTCCGAACGCAGGGAATGTATGCGGGTTTGCTGGTAATAAACCATCGTCCCTGCGCCGATGAGCAAAAGCAGAATAATCACGGTGTACCTTTTTTTCCTCATAAAATAGCCCCCTTCTGTCAAAAAATCAAACGCAACACTGTTCCAGTTTCTTCATTATAGCAGGTTATGTGGAAAGTTTTCCGTTTTGAGGTGAGGGTTTATCCATGCTACATTCTGAATGCGGAAATGGCGGAACGATAAAAGGCCTCCTTTCCTCAACGGGAGGACAGGAGGCCTGTTTCATTCCAAATGCATGCTTTGAAGCCGGTGATCGCTTGCAAGCCATACGTACGGTACGCTGCGTTACGCTTCAAACCCGCCCGTCCGCCGGTTCGGCCGGACGCCCATCCATTTGCGGCGAACGTATGCCGTGAAGGGAAACGGCTTCTCTTCCAGGAAAAACGGCGTCCGGTCGTCGGGCGCAAGAATCAGCCCCAGCTGATGATGCTCGTCCTCGTAAAGCGCGCGGCTGACAAACTTGCTCTGTCCTTCCAGGTTGAGCACCTCCAGCTTGCAAAAAGCGGGGTTCAGCCGCAGCGCCAGGTGCAGCTCCTCTTTCGTCGCTACCCGCTCTCCGTTCACCTTGTGTACGGTTTCGCCGGGCACGAGCCCGACCGCCTCCGCTGCGCTTCCCGGCAGCACCGCCAGAATTTTCAGTCCGCCCGCGTCATGAACATACAGCGGGCTGCGGCCCTCCTCCAGCCGGCGGGCGTAAAACCCGGCCGACTCGCGAAGCGCGACGGTCAGCACCGCTGCGGCCCAGCCGAACGGCGGCCAGAAGTAGACCGCCGCGCCCGCAGCCAGCAGAAGGACGCCGGACAGCAGCAGCAGGGCGGCGTTTTGCCTGAGCTTGGGTCCGGGGTGAAAGGCTGTGGTCGTTTGCGAAAACCCGAGGACAACCGGGAGAGCCAAGAAGCTCCATCCAACCGCCCCCCAATCACCCGAGAGAAGGGGCTCCCAAAGCGGCTGAAACGATGAATTGGCCGCAGGAGCAAGCAGCAGAAGAGGCACAGGCCAAAATCCTTGCAGCTGGAAGCCGCCTACGATTTTGCCGCGCCGGCTTTCCAGGTACAGCGGAAGGGCAAGCCGCTTGCCCTGTAGGAAGAGAAGCAGCCCTTCCATCAAATAAAGGACCGCCGCCAGAATGACCAGCGAAGGCATGTCCACGCCCGATACGGCCCGCCAAAGCCAGCCCCCCGCTCCCTTGAGTCCGCTGCCGTCCGGCAGATAAGCGGAAATCTGGTGCAGAAGGCCGAGCGCGCCCGCCGCGTATGCCGTGCCGAAAAACCGCACCCGTACCAGCAGGAAGAGGAGGCTGAATGCCCACAGCAGCACCGCGCTTTCCGGCGCGAGGCGGAAGCCGGTTAACGAGAACAGCAGAGAGACGGCCAGCCCGGCCGCCAATCCCCAGCCGACGGCCCGCAGCGTTTCCAAACGCAGCGAGCGAAGCCGGTGGGCGAAAAACTTGCGCTCCAGAATGATTTGCCTGCGGTACTGCATCACCACAAACAAAACGCTTATGTAGGAAAAAGGATTCAAGGCCAGCCTGCCGAGCGCGGGCAGGAGCCGCTGCAAAAGCTCGCGGATTGCGTCCATAGCTGCCGGTTCTCCTTTGAATGAAAAGAATGGGAAGGCCGGAGCCCGTTTCGGCTCCGCCTCCCCTTGTTTCGACGCCCCGCAGGGCGATTCCTTCACGGCCGGTCCCTAAAGTTGCCGGGATCAGGGCGCAAGGGCTTCTACTGTCGCCTGAACGGCGGCTTGCAGCTGGGTATCGTTTTTCGGATCGCTGATTTTCGTCACCAGCGATTCCTCCAGCCGCTCCATCGTGGCTGCGTCCGCTGCGCCGGTTTGCGGCAGCTTCACGGCCTTTTGGAATGCTTTGACCGCCGCTGCGGTTTTCTGGCTGTAGTAGCCGTCGGTGCGGTCCGGAGCGTACCCGGCCGCTTCCAGCAGGACCTGCAGCTTTTTGACCTCGTCGCCCACCATGTCGGCTTTGAGCGTCTTCTCCTTCGACAGTGCCGCCAGCAGGTAATAATCCGGCGGGCTCACCTTGATATCCGGGGCGATGCCTTTTTTGTGCACCCAGTTTCCGTTCGGCGTCAGCCACTTCATGATCGTCATCTTGATGTTGCTGCCGTCGCCCATTTCCTTTTCGTAAACGTCCTGAACGGTGCCTTTGCCGAACGTCGTTTCTCCGACCAGACGGCCTCCCGCCGCTTCCTTCACGATCCCGGCCAAAATCTCCGAAGCGCTCGCGCTGCCTCCGTTGATCAGAACGGTGACGGGGTACGTTTTGACGGGGTATTTCCCGTCCGAAGGCTGGGCGCTGCGTCGGCCTTCCCGGTCCTCCACCTGGAGGAGCGTTTTGCCTTCGGGCACAAAGTGTTTGGCGATGTCGAGAACGGATTCCAGAAGCCCGCCGGGGTTATCCCGAACGTCAATGATCAGGCCCTTCATCCCTTCCTTTTCCAGCCGGTTCAGCTCCGCGGTGAAATGCTCCGCCGTCTCTACGGAGAACTGCCGGATTTCAATCTTGCCGATCCGGTCGTTTACCATTTCCCCAAAAACCGTTTCCACCGGAATGTCGTCGCGCACCACCGTGATTTCCAGAGGCGATGTCGAGCCGGCCCGGGCGATCGACAGCTTCACCTGCGTTCCTTTGGGGCCGCGGATTTTAGCGACCGCCTCATTCAGGGACAGGCCGTCCAGCTTCTCGCCGTTGACCGACAGAATCGCATCCCCGGCGCGGATGCCCGCTTTTTCCGCAGGCGCGCCCTTGATCGGGGCCACCACGGTGACTACTCCGTCCACCAGAGAGCATTCCGCTCCGATGCCCTGGAAGGTGGACTGAATGTTCTCGTCGAACTGCTTCGCCTCTTCCGGGTCCATGTACGTCGTATACGGATCGTCCAGCGCTTCCAGCATGCCGTTGATCGCGCCGTCGACGATTTCTTCCTTGTCCACCTTGCTCAAAAACCGGTTTTCAATCAATCCGTACGCCGTTTCCACCTTTTGCAGCGCTTCTCCCGACAGACCGCCGGGCTCCCCGGTCTGCGGCGAGGCTGTGGCTTCCGGAGCTCCCGCGCGTGCGCCCAAAGGCGATTCAAGCGCCGCCATGGTCAAAATGCTGCCGGCAAACAGCGCCAGCAGCACAAAAGCGACGACGGTACGTCCTTTAAAAACCATCTTTTTTTTTCACCGCCTTCATCCGGGCCTGTCCGAGCGCCCCGCGTGCCTCACGGCTTCAGTATATGAGCTTCGGGGCCGTATTAGTATTCTTATTGGACGTAGGGCAGCGGATTTACCGGACTTTCGTTGATCCGGACCTCGAAGTGCAGGTGGTTGCCCGTCGAATCTCCCGTGTTGCCGACGCCGGCAATCACTTGTCCGCGTTCCACCTGCTGGCCTTCGCTTACGTAGATGCCGCCTTCCATAATATGCCCGTACCAGGTCCACATGCCGCCGCCATGGTCGATGACGACGGTGTTTCCGTAGCCGCTCACCCAGGAGGCGATCAGCACCGTTCCGCTTTCCGCGGCGACGATGTTCGTTCCGCGCGGCGCGGCAATGTCCATGCCTTTATGCAGCTTCCGGTAGCCCTTGATCGGGTCGATCCGGTAGCCGAAGGAAGAGGAAATCGTGCCGCTCGCCGGAACCGGCCAGGCCAGCTGGCCGTTGCCCGAAACCGCAACGCCTTGGGACCCTCCGCCGCCGCTTCCGCCCTGGCTGGCGGCTGCCGCAGCGGCCGCTTCCTGCCGGCGGCGCTCCGCTTCTTCCCGCTCCTTGCGTTCCTGCTCTTCTTTTTCCTTGGCGAGAATTTCGTTTTTCTCGCTGTACAGCTGCTGCTTCTGGCGGGCCAGGCTCAGCAGATTGGCTTCCTGCTCCTCGCTCGCTTCTTCCGCATCTTCCTGCTGCTTTGACAGGCTGGCGATGACCGCCTTGACCCGTTTTTCCTTATCCATCAGCGTGACTTTGACCGCTTCGGCCTCGGCATACAAGCCTTTGACCTCGGCCAGCTTCGTCTCCACGTTTTTCTTCAGCTCGGCGATCTCGTTGCGGTCGTTTTTGTTATCGTCCAGAATTTTGCGGTCCTGGCCGACCAGCTTTTGAACCGAGTCCATCCGGGTAATAAAATCCGAAAAGTTGGTTGCTTTGAGCAGCACATCCAGGTAAGAGACCGGTCCTTTTTTGTACATCATGCGCACGCGCGACTTCAACAGCGTGTCCCGCTTGGCGACGCGGTCCTCTGCTTCTTCCAGCTTGTAGCCGGCTTCCTTCAGCTCCAGGCTGGTGGCCGTTATTTGATGCTCCAGCTTGTTCAGCTGGGCCGTTTGCGTTTTGATATCCGCTTGCAGGTCGTTCATGGTGACGATTTGCTGTTCCTTTTGCTCCCCCAGCTGCCGGGCCTTCTGATCGGCGTTCTTCTGGGCGGCGGCCGCTTTCTGTTCGTTCTGTCGGATTTCGGCGATTTGACGGTCGATGTCTTCCTTTGCTCCCGCGGTAGCGGCCAGCGGTTGCAGCGTCAAGGCGGCTGCGGCGGCGATAGCGATCCATGCGGTCCAGGTCCGTTTCAACTTTCCGTCCTCCTACACCTTCAAAAATTTACGAACTGAAATCAAGCTGCCCCAAACCCCGATCACGAGTCCGATTGCCATGAGCACGCCCCCTATGGGATAAGCGATATCCGCAAACGGAGCCATTTTGAGAAAGGCCGTCGCCAGGTTGCGCTGCATGGGATCCAGAATGGCGCTGTAGCCATAGACCAGAACCACGGTCGGAATCAGCGCCCCGAGAAAGCCGATCAGCGCCCCTTCGACAAAAAAGGGCCAGCGGATAAAGCCGTTCGTCGCGCCCACCAGCTTCATGATCTTGATTTCCCGGTTGCGGGCCAAAATCGTCAGCTTGATGGTGTTTGAAATCAGGAACATGGAGGTAAATACGAGAGCGATGACAAACACGATGGCCACGTTGCGGACGATCGTGGTGACCTTAAACAGCGCGTTGATTGTGTCCTTGCCGTATTCGACGTCTTCAATGACGGGCGTTTCCTGCGTATCGTTCAAAGCCAGGATCTGCTGGGAAACCGCCTCCACCTGCCGCGGCTCGCGGACCTGCACCTCGAAGCCGTCCGGCATCGGGTTGTTTTCCCCTTCCAGGCCTTCCAGGTCGTCTTCCATGATGTCCCGCATCCGCTGGAGCGCCTCATCCTTGGATACAAACGTTACGGTTTGCACGTTGGGCAGCTGGCGGATCGACGTTTCGATCTCCTGCCGGACCGAATCCGGCGTCTCCAGCTGTAAAAATACTTTTATGGTCACTTGGTCTTCGATCTGATCGGACATGTAGCTCAGGTTGATGCCCAGCATCAGAAAAAGCCCCAGGATAAAAAGCGAGATGGTGATCGAGCTGACGGACGCAAAGGTCATCCAGCCGTTGCGGAAAACGCTTTTGCCGCCTTCCCGAAAGTGCCTGCCGAGGGTGCTAATCTTCATAGCCGTAATCCCCTCTCTGCTGGTCACGGACAATCTGGCCCTTTTCGATCGCGATGACCCGTCTGCGCCGGGTGTTGACGATCTCTTTGTTGTGGGTGGCCATGATGATGGTGGAGCCGCGGTAATTGATCTCGTCCAGGAGCTTCATGATGCCCCAGGACGCCTCCGGGTCCAGGTTGCCAGTCGGTTCGTCGGCGATAATCACCGCCGGGTTGTTGACGATGGCGCGGGCGATGGCCACGCGCTGCTGCTCGCCCCCGGACAGCTGGTTGGGGTACGAGGCCATCTTGTCCTTCAGGTTCACGAGCTCCAGCACTTCCTGCGTGCGCTTGCGGATCAGGCGCTTCGGCGCCTCGATCACCTCGAGGGCAAAGGCCACGTTCTCGCTGACGGTCAGCTTCGGAAGCAGCCGATAGTCTTGAAAAATGACGCCGATGTTGCGCCGGACAAACGGAATTTTGCGCGCCTTCAGCTTGCCCAGGTTGAAGCCGTTGACAAAAATCGTCCCTTTGGTCGGTTTTTCTTCTCTATAGATCATTTTCATGAACGTGGATTTGCCCGCTCCGGAGGGGCCGACCACGTAGACAAATTCGTTGACGCCGACTTTCAGATTGATGCCCCGCACGGCGCTTGTTCCGTCCGGGTACGTTTTCCAAACATCGTTCATTTCGATCATTTGTATCACTTCCTGTCGCTAGTAAGCCCTAACCCATTCGACAATGAAGCCCGAAATCCTTTCTTCGGGCGGCAAAGTACGTTGTTTTTTCACAATTGTCCCCGCATTTCGCTTCGCCTTGGCGCCGCAAGAGGACGGCCCGGGATTCGGGCGACCGACGGTCCTCCGGACAATCAAGGAGCGGGATGGAGCGAATGGCGGCAAATCTATGAAAGATACCGGCGGTTTCGGCCGACTTGATAGACGATCGGTCAAAAAAACCGAACAAAAAAGATCGGGCGAAGCAGCCTGCTTCGCCCGGCACGAATCTTATTGTACATGAGGCCCTGGCGATGTACAAGGCAAAACGGCCGTTTTGCCGTCGAAATATCTGAAAAATCCAAAAAAAGTCCGGTTTTCGCGGGGGAAAACCGGACTTTTTCACATGCGACGATGCGGCGCTTGGGCCACTCGGAAACATCTAATATATAGAAAGTGAAGCAATAGATAGATTATCCGAATGAGTCCGTCACGACTGCGGGGAGCGCTTCTCCTTCCGCCTTCTTGCCGCCCCTTCTAATCCGCGAAGGCGCCTCCGTTTTTTGCTGTGTAGGCTTCGACCCAGGAAGCCGTTTCGCGCGCGGCCTGCTCCGCCCGCTCCAGCGCCTGCTCCACCTGGGCGCGCGCCGTCCCGCCGTAGACGTCCCGGGCGTTCACCACCTGCTCGGGCTGAAGCACCTCGAAAATCCGCTCGTCGAACAGCTCGGAGAAGCCGCGGAACTCGTCCAGCGTCAGGTCGAGCAAAACGGTTCCCTTTTCGATGCAGTACAGGACAATGCGGCCGATGACTTCATGCGCCTGGCGGAAGGGCAGGCCTTTGGTCACCAGGTAATCGGCGATGTCCGTGGCGTTCGAGAAGTCGCTGTTCACCGCCTGGCGCATCCGGTCCTTGCGCACCTTCATCGTCGCCACCATGGGGGCGAACAGCTGAAGCGCGCCCTGCAGCGTCCGGACGGTGTCGAACATGCCTTCCTTGTCCTCCTGCATGTCCTTGTTGTAGGCCAGCGGCAGCGCCTTGAGCACGGTCAGAAGGCCGAACAGGTTGCCGTATACCCGGCCCGTCTTGCCCCGGACCAGCTCGGCGACGTCGGGGTTTTTCTTCTGCGGCATGATGCTGCTGCCGGTGCAAAAGGCATCGTCCAGCTCGATGAAGGCGAATTCGGTGCTGGACCATAGCACGAATTCCTCGCACAAGCGGGACAGGTGCGCCATGATCAGAGCCGAGCCGGAGAGGAACTCGACGATAAAGTCGCGGTCGCTGACCGCATCGAGGCTGTTCTCGTAGACGGCGTCAAAGCCGAGCTGCTCGGCAACGAAATGCCGGTCGATGGGAAACGTGGTGCCGGCCAGCGCTCCGGCGCCGAGCGGCAGCACGTTGATCCGCTTGTAGCTGTCCTGCAGGCGGCCGATGTCCCGCTGGAACATCGACACGTAGGCCAGCAGGTGATGCGCCAGCAAAATTGGCTGGGCCCGCTGCAGGTGCGTGTAGCCGGGCAGGATAGTATCCAGGTTCGCCCGCGCCTGCGCGAGCAGCGCTTCCTGCAGCTTCAGCAAAAGACCGGTCAGCTCGACCACCCGTTTGCGCAAATACAGGTGCATGTCGGTGGCGACCTGGTCGTTCCGGCTGCGCCCGGTATGCAGCTTGCCGCCGACGGAGCCGATCTCGGCCATAAGCGCCTTTTCCACGTTCATGTGGATGTCTTCGTCGCCGACGGCGTATTCCATTTCGCCGCGGCGGATCGTTCCGAGCACGCGGAGGAGGCCTTCCTTGATCTTGTCGGCGTCCTCCTGCGGGATGATGCCGCATTTGCCCAGCATGGCCACATGGGCCAGGCTGCCTTCTATGTCTTCTTCGGCCAGTTCCTTATCGAACGTAATGGAGGCCGTGTATTCTTCTACCAGCTGGTTGGTCGGCTTCGTGAAGCGTCCTCCCCATAATTTCGACACGGGCGGATCCTCTCTTTCGTGGGCTGCGGCGGGTTGCGGCGCTGAACAAAATTCGCCCGGAATAAGTCATCCAGGAACCTTTGGGCCTCCGGCCGCTGTTGGTTTCGGAATTGTATGGAATAATTTTCACCGGTAACAATCCGAAACCAAAGGCGGACGCTACGCTCCTGCGGCTCCAAACCTTCCTTCCTGACTCCCGGGCGAAAAGGTCAACCCCAAAACCGCCGAAGGTTATTGGGATTTGGCTTGCTCGACGCCGGAGGCGACTTTCAGGCGCAGGGCGTTCAGGCGAATGAAGCCCGCCGCGTCGCCCTGGTTGTACGCCTGCGTCGGATCGGCTTCCATCGTGGCGATGTTCGGGTTGTACAGGCTGACGTCGCTCTTGACGCCGGCGCCGATGACGTTGCCTTTGTACAGCTTCAGGCGCACGGTGCCGCTGACGTTTTTCTGGCTCTCGGCAACGAGCGCCTGCAGCGCAAGGCGTTCCGGCGCAAACCAGAAGCCGTTGTACACCAGCTCGCTGTACTTGGCGATGAGCGAATCGCGCAGGTGCATGACGTCGCGGTCCATCGTCAGGGATTCCATTTTGCGGTGCGCGGTGAACAGGATCGTACCGCCCGGCGTCTCGTATACGCCCCGGCTCTTCATGCCGACAAAGCGGTTTTCCACCATGTCGACGCGGCCGATGCCGTGTTTGCCGCCCAGCTTGTTCAGCTTCTGCATCACTTCAAGCGGTCTCAGGCGTTCGCCGTTTACGGCGACGCAGTCGCCTTTTTCAAAGTCCAGTTCGATGTATTCCGGCGTGTCGGGCGCGTCCTCGGGGGAAACGCTCAGCACGAACATGTCCTTGTTGGACTCGGCGCTCGGGTCGAACCACGGGTCCTCCAGAATGCCGCTCTCAAAGCTGATGTGCAGCAGGTTGCGGTCGGTGGAGTACGGCTTGGCGGCCGTCGCCTGTACGTTGATGCCGTGCTTTTCGGCATAGGCGATCATTTCCGCCCGGCCCGGGAACTGCTCGCGGAACTTCTCGTCCCTCCAGGGCGCGATGACCTCCAGCTCGGGCGCAAGCGCCGCCGCCGTCAGCTCGAAGCGGACCTGGTCGTTGCCTTTGCCGGTCGCGCCGTGGGCGATGGCGAACGCGCCTTCCTTGCGGGCGATTTCGACCATCCGTTTGGCGATCAGCGGGCGGGCGATGCTGGTGCCGAGCAGGTACTGCCCTTCATACAAAGCCCCCGACTGGAACATCGGAAAAATAAAGTCTTCGGCGAACTCCGCCTTCAGGTCGTCGATATACGCTTTGGTTGCGCCCGTTTTCAGCGCCTTTTCCTCCAGCCCGTCCAGCTCGTCCTCCTGGCCGATATCGGCCGTGAAGGTGATGATTTCCGCGTCATATGTTTCCTTCAGCCAGGCCAAAATGACAGAGGTGTCCAGTCCCCCGGAATAGGCCAGCACGATTTTATCTTTCGCCATGCGCTTGATCCTCGCTTTCGTTGTCCGTTTCGCCTTATAAGGCCAATTCTTACATCAAAGCTGCCATGATCGCTTTTTGCGCATGGAGCCGGTTTTCCGCTTCGTCAAAGATGATGGAATGCGGGCCGTCGATGACGCCTCCGCTCACTTCTTCGCCCCGGTGGGCGGGCAGGCAGTGGAGGAAAAGATAATCCTCCTTGGCCCCCTTCATCAGCTCTTCGTTAACCTGGTAAGCGGCAAACGCTTTTTCGCGGATTTTCTGCTCTTCCTCAAAGCCCATGCTCGCCCATACGTCGGTGTATACAATGTCCGCGCCTTCGACGGCTTCCCGCGGATCGGTGGTCACAAGCAGCGAGCCGCCGCTTTGCTCGGCGAATTCGCGCGTCATCTTCTGCACGCCCTCCTCCGGCATGTAGCCCTCGGGGGAGGCGACCGCCATGTGCAGGCCCAGCTTGCCGGCGCCCACCATGAGCGAATGCACCATGTTGTTGCCGTCGCCGACGTAGGCGATTTTCAGCCCCGCCAGCCTGCCTTTGTGCTCCAGCACCGTCATGTAGTCCGCGAGCGCCTGGCAGGGATGGGCGAAATCGGTCAAGCCGTTGATGACCGGAATTGTCGCCGACCGCGCCAGGTCGATTACGGTTTTGTGCGCGAAGGTGCGGATCATGATGCCGTCGAGGTAACGGGACATGACCTGGGCCGTGTCGGCGATCGGCTCGCCCCGGCCGATTTGCAGGTCGTTGCGCGACAGGAACAGCGCGTGCCCGCCCAGCTGGTACATCCCGACTTCAAACGAAACCCGGGTGCGGGTGGACGATTTCTCAAAAATCATGCCGAGGGTTTTGCCCTTCAGCGGCTGATAAACCTCGCCCGCCTTGTTAAGCCGCTTCAATTCAATGCCAAAATCGATCAGGCTGCGGATTTCCTCCGGCGTGTAATCGCCCAGCGCGGCAAAGTCCCGCCCCTTCAGCCCTTCGATTTGATAAGTCTTCAATAAACTCATAGCCACTGTCTCCTTCGCGTGTACTCCTTGCGAATCCTGCCGCCGTTCCCGTTCGTTATTTGCTGGCTGCCGGCTGGCCGACGAGAACGGATGAGATGATCTCCACCGCCCGGTCGATCTCCCTGCGGGTCACGAGCAGGTTGGGCAGCAGCCGGATCACATTCGGGCCGGCCGGAACGACCAGCAGCCCTTTGGCATGAATGGCGGCGATTTCTTCCGCCACCGGACCGTCACAGGCGATGCCCCAGATCAGCCCTATGCCGCGAATTTCCTTTACGCGCGGGTTGTTCCCCAGCGCAGTCTCCAGCTTGCCGTGGAGGTACTCGCCCAGCTCCGCCGCACGGTCGGCCAGTTTGTCGTTCAGCATGATCTCCGTGGTGGCAAGCGCTGCCGCCGCCGCGATCGGCGTGCCGCCAAACGTGCTGGCGTGGCTGCCCGCCGTGAAGGCCGGCTTCAGCCTCGCTTTGCCGAGCATTGCGCCGATCGGAAAGCCGCTGCCGAGCGCTTTGGCCAGCGTGAAAATATCCGGCTCGATGCCGTAGTGCTGATGCGCGAACAGCTTGCCGGTCCGGCACATGCCGGTTTGCACTTCGTCGACGATCAGCAGAAGGTCGTATTTGCCGCAAAGCCGGACGATCTCCTGCACAAAAACGGGATCGGCTTCCAGAACGCCGCCTTCGGCCTGGACCATTTCCAGCATAATCGCACAGGTTTTGTCGTTTATATAGCTTTCCAGCGCTTCCGGGTCGTTAAACGGCGCATGCACGAACCCTTCCGGCAGCGGCAGGAAGCCGTCCTTTACCTTTTCCTGCCCCGTGGCCGTTAAGGTCGCCAGCGTGCGGCCGTGGAACGATTGGTGGAAGGTGATGATTTCATAGCGTGCGTTGCCGAGCACCTTCTGGTTGTACCGGCGGGCCAGCTTGATCGCCGCCTCGTTCGCCTCCGCTCCGCTGTTGCAGAAAAACACCGCGTCCGCTCCGCTATTGGCCGTCAGCAGACCGGCCAGCTTTTCCGCATTCGGGTTGTGGAACAGGTTGCTGCAGTGCCACAGCTCATCCAGCTGGGCGACCAGCTTTTCTTTGACCGCCTGCGGCGCATGGCCGAGACCGGTGACCGCCAGACCGGACATGAAGTCGAGGTATTCCTTCCCGGTATCGTCGTAAAGCCGGCTGCCCTCCCCTTTGACCAGGGTAATCGGGTACCGGGCATAGTTTTGAAAAAGGGCGCTTTCCTGTTCCGCCATTCCGTTCACTCCATTCTGATTTATGCTTTGGCGATCCGTGTGCCGGCCGCTTCGGCCTTCACCGCCCGGCTCAGAATGCCGGGCACCGAGCCGTCCACGATCACCGCTTCGCTCACGTCCCCTTGGATGCACTGCACCGCTGCCTTCACTTTGGGAATCATGCCGCCGTAAATTTCCCCCGAGGCGATCATCTCGTCGATCTCCCGCGTGGTCACCCGCTCCAGGACGCGTTTTTCGCCGTCCACCGTTTTCAGGATGCCCGGAACGTCCGTCACCACGATCAGCCGTTTGGCTTTGATCGCGGAGGCGACGGCGCCCGCCGCCGTATCGGCGTTGATGTTGTAGCGGCCGCTGCCGTCCTCGGCCAGGCCGACCGGCGAAACGACCGGTATGTAACCGAGCGCCGCGATGCCTTCCAGGAGCGCGCCGTTCACGCGGACGACGTCGCCCACGAGGCCGACTTCGTTCGCATGGGCCACCGGAACCGCCTCGATCAACCGCCCGTCGATGCCCGACAGGCCGACCGCTTCCGCTCCGGCGGCCTGAATTCGTCGCACGATCTCCTTGTTGATTTTGCCGGAGAGCACCATCTCCACCACGTCGAGCACGGGCTCGCTCGTTTTCCGCAGGCCGCCGACAAATTCGCTTTCGATGCCGAACCGGGACAGCGACTCGTTAATGGCCGGTCCCCCGCCGTGCACGATGACGGGCGACCAGCCTTCCCGCAGCAAATCCCGCAGGTCCGCAAAAAAAGAATCCGGAAGAGCCGCAAGCGTGCTCCCCCCGCATTTGATGACAAAATTCTTTTCGTTCAAAGCCAAAAGCCCCTCTCCCGGCCGGCTGCCGGACCTCAGGTCCGGTAAGCGGCGTTAATCCGAACGTATTCGTATGTCAGGTCACAGCCCCACGCCGTGGCGCCGGATTCCCCCATGTGCAGGTCGATGAAAAGCTGAACTTCGGTTCCCTTTAAATATTCCGTAGCCGCAGGATCGTCAAACGGAACCGGACGCGACTGCTCCAGGACGAGAAAATCGCCCACCCGCACGTCGACCGTATTCACGTTGACCGGTTTCCCCGCCCGGCCCACGGCCGCGACGATCCGGCCCCAGTTGGCATCCGCTCCGAAGCAGGCGGATTTGACGAGGCTCGAGCCGACCACCGTTTTGGCGATCGCGCGGGCGGCTTCTTCGTCCGCCGCCCCGGCCACACGGACCTCGACCAGCTTGGTCGCCCCTTCCCCGTCCCGGGCGATCGCTTTGGCGAGGTATTCCGCCACATGCCGGAATCCGTCCCGGAAGGCCGGCCAGTCGGGATGCGACGGGCCGAGCCCCTCGCTGCCGCTCAAGCCGCTTGCCAGCGCCACCACCATGTCGTTGGTCGACGTGTCGCCGTCAACCGTAATCATGTTGAAGGTGGCGTCCGTCGCTTCGCTCAGCAGCCCCTGCAGGTCGGCGGCCTCTACCTTGGCATCCGTCGTCATGAAGCCGAGCATCGTCGCCATGTTCGGGTGAATCATGCCCGAGCCTTTGGCCGCACCGGCAATCCGCACCGGTCCGCCTGCCGTTTCCACCTGCACGCAGATGGCCTTTTGCACCAGATCGGTGGTCATGATCGCTTCGCAGAAGTCGTCGCCGCCCGCCGGGCCGACAGCGCCCGGCAGCGCCGCAATGCCGCGCCGCACCTTTTCCATCGGCAGCGGCTCGCCGATCACGCCGGTCGAGGCGACGCCGACGAGCAGCGGCTCGATGCCGAGCGCATCCGCAGCGGCCTGCCGCATGGTGCGGGCGTCTTCCTCGCCCTGTGCGCCGGTGCACGCATTTGCATTGCCGCTGTTGACGACCAGCGCCTGCAGCTTGCCGCCGGCCGCGATGCTTTCGCGGGTCACGCCGAGCGGCGCCGCCTGAAACGCGTTCAGCGTATACACCGCAGCCGCCGCAGCCGGCACTTCGCAGACCAAGAGCCCGAGGTCGCGCCGCTGCGTCTTTTTCAATCCGCCGTGCAGCCCTCCGGCCTGAAATCCCTTGGGCGACGTCACGTTGCCCCCCGGGAGAAGTTCAAAACGTTTCCCCATTTTCCGCACCGCTCCTGTATGTTGGCATCATTTTTGTTCCATAAGCTGGCTGTTCTTCCGTCTGTCCGCTTTCGTTCGGATCAGGGATACAGCGGATACCCCGTCAGACCTGCCGTCTCGTCCCAGCCCATCAGCAAGTTGAGGTTTTGAATCGCCTGTCCGGCGGCCCCCTTGACCAGGTTGTCGATGACCGAAACCACCGTCAGCCTTCCGGTCCGTTCGTCGACGGAAAGGCCGATGTCGCAGTAATTGGACCCGTACACCTCTTTGGTCGCCGGATACTGGCCCTTCGGCCGAACCCGCACAAACGGGCGGCCTTCATAATACGACCGGTACAGCGAAACCAGCTCGTCCGCCGTCCGCTTGCCGGTCAGGCTGGCGTACATCGTATTCAAAATGCCCCGCGTCATCGGCACGAGATGGGGGGTAAACGTCACCGTGACCGGCCGTCCCGCCACCCGCTCCAGCGCCTGCTCGATTTCCGGCGTATGCTGATGCTGATTCACTTTATACGCTTTGAAATTTTCGTTGATTTCCGAATAATGAGAGCCCAGGCTCAGGCCGCGCCCCGCGCCGGAGACGCCCGACTTCGCATCGATGATAATGGTGGCCGGGTCGATCCAGCCCTCCGCAACCGCCGGAATCAAACCGAGCAGCGCGGCCGTCGGATAACAGCCCGGATTGGAGATGAACCGCTTGCCCTTGACTTCGGTCCCGAACACCTCGGCAAGCCCGTATACCGCCTCTTCCAGATAACCCCGCGCGGCCGGCTCTTTTTTGTACCATTCCCGGTACACCTCTCCCGACTTCAGCCGGAAGTCGCCCGACAAATCCACGACCGTAAGCCCCGCTTCCAGCAGCCGGGGCACCAGCTCCGTACTCACGCCGTGGGGCGTGGCGGTAAAAACGACGTCCGCCTTGCTTTGCAGCAGGGGGATGTCGATGCCGTCCAGCTCCAGGTCCACCAGTCCGTTCAAGTGCGGAAACCCCTCTGCAAACGGAACGCCCGCGGTGGATGAGGAAACGACCGATGCCAGCTCCACATGCGGATGCCCCGCCAAAAGCCGGATCACTTCCACCCCGCCGTAACCGGTGGAGCCGACCACCGCCGCCCGCAATTTCTTTGTCATTCCCGAACCCCTCTCTCTGCAGCAAGCCCGTTTTCCGAAAAAAGATATGTATTATTATACGGATGTATGCATGATAATTCAACGCCTTTTTTGGAGGTCGCTTTCTTCCATTATAGCACGCGGCAATCCTGTAAAGCGAAAAAGAAAGATGGCGCAGGACTCCCCGAGTCACCGGACGGATTCACAGCCGGACCGCCAGCCCTTAGCGGCAAATTCCAACTTACTCGAACAAAAAATCCCCTTCGGGCGCGCGCCAAACGGCGCCGCCCCGAAGGGGATTCTAGCATGTTCATGCATTCCGGCTTATTCCTGTTCCGGCTCTTTGTTGATTTCCTTGCGGAGGGCGGCGTCGATCAGAAAATCGATCTCCCCGTCCATGACGGAGCCGACGTTGCCGGTTTCCGCTCCGGTCCGGTGGTCCTTTACCATGCTGTACGGATGGAAGACGTAGGAGCGGATTTGGCTGCCCCATGCGATGTCGGATTGCTCGCCGCGGATTTCGGCGAGCTCCTGCCGCTGCTCTTCAATGCGGCGCTCGTACAGCTTGGAACGAAGCATCGTCATCGCGCGTTCGCGGTTTTTGATCTGCGAGCGTTCCGTCTGGCAGGACACGACGATGCCGGTCGGCATGTGCGTGATCCGCACGGCGGAGTCGGTGGTATTGATGTGCTGCCCGCCCGCGCCGCTCGACCGGTACGTGTCGACCTTGAGGTCCTCCGTGCGGATCTCGATTTCGACCGTATCGTCAATTTCCGGCACGACGTCGCAGGAGACGAAGGAAGTGTGGCGGCGGCCGGACGCGTCAAACGGCGAGATGCGCACCAGCCGGTGGACGCCTTTCTCCGTTTTGAGGTAGCCGTAGGCGTTGTAGCCCTTGATCAGCAGCGTGACGCTTTTGACGCCGGCTTCGTCGCCGGGCAGGTAATCCAGCACCTCGACCTTGAAGCCGCGTTTTTCCGCCCAGCGGCGGTACATCCGCAGCAGCATTTCGGCCCAGTCCTGCGATTCGGTTCCGCCCGCACCGGGGTGCAGCTCCAGAATCGCGTTCAGCTTGTCGTACGGCTGGCTGAGCAAAAGCGTCAGCTCGTAAGCTTCCAGCTTGTCGACCAAAGCCCGCGTGCCGGAGGTGAGGTCGGCCAGCATGCTTTCATCCTGCTCCTCTTCCACCAGCTCCAGCATGACGGCCAGGTCTTCGTATTCACGGTTCAGCGCTTCAAAGTCGGCGGTCACCGATTTGATCGCGTTCAGCTCCGCGATGACCTTCTGAGCCCGGTCGTTGTCGTCCCAAAAGTCGGGGGCGGTCATCTTCTCCTCAAAGTCGGCGATTTGTTCCGTTTTGAGATCTAAGTCAAAGAGACCCCCTAAGGGCATGTAATCGTGCGGCTACTTCCCGCAAATCCTGTTTCACTTTCACTGAATCAAACATCGGTATCGCTCCGTTTCGTTATGTTCTAAACAATCAAGGATTGGAAAAAAGGAGCTCCGGGCCCTCTGAAATCGCTCTTTGATCGCTGCTGTTTTTGGAAGCCTTTGAATCAAGGCTGGCGCGGTCGGCTTCCAAAAACAAAGGCGAACGCTGCGCTTCTGCAGAGCGATTTCAGGCCCCTCCGCTCTCTTTTCCCCAATGGGCGGCCGTTTTCGGAGCCGCTCCGAAAACAAGGGATAGTGGAAAAAGCGGAGCTTCAGGCCCCCTGAAACCGTTCATCGATCGCTGCGCTTCCGCAGAACGGTTTCGGGTCCTTCCGCCCCTCTTTTCCCTTGCAGCTGTTACGGGAATTTCGCACCCCGTTTGGCGCCTTGCTTAAGACTGGCCGTGGCAGTGCTTGAACTTCTTGCCGCTGCCGCACGGGCAGGGATCGTTCCGGCCGACTTTCTCGTCCCGTTTGACCGGGCGCTTCTCGGCGGGCTCGGAGCCGGCGCTCGGATCGACCGCCTGTCCTTCGGCGACCGCCTGGCGCTCCAGGTTCACTTGAACCTGCGCCTTCATGATATACATCGAGACTTCTTCCTGAATGCTCTCGACCATCTGGCCGAACATTTCGAAGCCTTCGAACTGATACTCGCGCAGCGGGTCGGTTCCGCCGTAGGCGCGCAGGTGAATGCCCTGGCGGAGCTGATCCATCGCGTCGATGTGGTCCATCCACTTGCTGTCCACCGCGCGGAGCACGACAACCTTCTCGAACTCGCGCATGTTGTCCGAGCCGATGGCTTCCTCGCGCTCGTTGTACAGCTTCTCGATCCGGCCTTTGAGCATCTCCTCGATCTCTTCCGGCTCTTTGCCCCAGAGGTCGTCCCGGGTAAGCGATTCGTCGGGGAGGAAGGTGGCCTGCATGTATTTGATCAGGCCCTCGTAATCCCACTCTTCCGGGATTTGATCCTCGGGGCAGTGCGCTTTGACCGCGCGCTCCAGCGTCGGGTAAATCATGCCTTCGACAATGCCCCGGATGTTGTCGGATTCCAACACCTCGCGGCGCTGCTTGTAGATGATGTTCCGCTGCTGGTTCATTACGTCGTCATACTGCAGGACGACCTTCCGCACGTCGAAGTTGTTGCCTTCGACGCGTTTCTGGGCCGACTCGATGGCGCGGGAGACCAGACGGCTTTCGATCGGCTGGTCTTCTTCAAAGCCGAACCGCTCCATCATCGTCTTGATGTTTTCGGCGCCGAACCGGCGCATCAGCTCATCCTCCAGGGAGATGTAGAACTGGGACGAACCCGGGTCGCCCTGACGGCCCGCGCGGCCCCGCAGCTGGTTGTCGATCCGGCGGCTTTCATGCCGCTCGGTACCTATGATATGCAGCCCGCCAAGCTCCGCCACGCCCGTGCCGAGCAGAATGTCGGTCCCCCGGCCGGCCATGTTGGTCGCAATCGTTACGGCGCCCGGCTGGCCCGCTTGGGAAACGATCTCGGCTTCCTCGCGGTGGTACTTCGCGTTCAGCACCTGGTGCTTGATGCCTTTTTTCTTCAGCATGTCCGAAAGCAGCTCGGAGTTTTCAATCGAAATGGTCCCGACGAGCACCGGCTGGTTTTTGGCGTGGCGCACCGCGATTTCTTCCACGACCGCGCGGAACTTGCTCATGACGCTTTTGTAGACAACATCGGGCATGTCCTTGCGGATCATCGGCTTGTTCGTCGGCACGACGATGACGTCCAGCCCGTAAATTTTCTTGAACTCCTCTTCTTCCGTCTTCGCCGTACCGGTCATCCCGGCCAGCTTCTGGTACATCCGGAAGTAGTTCTGGAAGGTGATCGTGGCCAGCGTCATGCTTTCGTTCTGCACCTTCAGATTTTCCTTGGCTTCGATCGCCTGGTGCAGCCCTTCGCTGTAACGGCGGCCGGTCATCAGACGGCCGGTAAATTCATCGACGATAATGACTTCTTCGTCCTGAACGACATAATCCACGTCGCGCTTCATGATGACGTGGGCCTTCAGGGCTTGGGTAATGTGATGGTTCAACGTAATGTTGGCGTGGTCGTACAAGTTCTCGACGCCGAACATGCGCTCCGCCTTGGAGACCCCTTCTTCGGTCAGCATGACGGTTTTCAGCTTGATGTCCACCGTATAATCGGTTTCTTCCTTCAGCCGGGACACAAAGCGGTCGGCGGCGGTGTAGAGCTCCGTCGATTTGGCGGCTTGTCCCGAAATGATCAGCGGGGTCCGGGCTTCGTCGACCAGAATGGAGTCCACTTCGTCGACGATGGCGTAATAGAGCGGCCGCTGTACCATTTGCTCGCTGTACAGCACCATGTTGTCCCGCAGGTAGTCAAATCCGAATTCGTTGTTGGTTCCGTAGGTAATGTCGCAAGCGTACGCCGCCTGCTTGTCCGAATGATCCATATTATGAAGGTTCAGCCCGACGGTCATGCCGAGGAACTCGTAAATCTTGCCCATCTGCTCGGCGCCGACGGTCGCCAGATAATCGTTGACCGTAATCAAATGGACGCCTTTACCGGTAAGGGCGTTCAGGTACACGGGGAGCGTGCCCACGAGGGTTTTCCCTTCCCCGGTCTTCATCTCGGCGATCTTGCCGTCATGAAGCACCATGCCCCCGACCAGCTGAACGTCAAAATGCCGCATGCCGAGCACCCGGCGGGACGCTTCCCGGACGGTTGCGAAGGCTTCCGGCAGCAGGTCTTCCAGCGACTCGCCCTTTTCGTGCCTTTCTCTGTATTCAGCGGTTTTTGCGCGCAAGGCCTCGTCCGAAAGCGCCTGGAACTGCGCCTCCAGGCCGTTGATGCGCTCGACCGTTCTCATCATCCGTTTGATATCCCGTTCGTTGGAATCCCCGAACATTTTCTTAACGATTCCCAGCATGGGTGTACCCCTTTCAAAAATGCATAAATGACCGCGCACCCCATCCGGGCACACAGAAAATTGTAACAGTTTCCACTAGATGTAGCAACAATTCAAGCAGTGGCCGCCGGGCGGCATTCTTCTTTTATACGCAGCAAAACCCGATCCGTTTCAAGGAGTTTTCTCCCATCCGGAACCGGGTTTGAATTGGCTTATTCAGGACGGCTTAACGGGCCGGTTCAATCAAACCGTACGTTCCGTCGTCGCGGCGGTACACCACATTGACTTCTTCGGAAGAGTCGGAGTTGGAGAACACGAAGAAGCTGTGGCCGACCATGTTCATTTGGAGGATCGCTTCCTCCACGTTCATCGGCTTCAAGGTGAAGCGCTTCGTGCGCACAAGCTCGAATTGCTCATCCTCCTCATGCATTTGAGGCGCGTCGGGCTCTTCGACGAACGTCCTCATGCCGCTGACTTGGCGGATTTTGCGGTTCGCCTTCGTCTTGTGCTTGCGGATCTGCCGTTCCAGCTTCTCCGTCACCAGGTCGATGGAGGCGTACATGTCGGTTCCGCGAACCTCCGCACGCAGCAGCACGCCGGGCAGCGGGATGGTGACCTCGACGTTCTGGCGGTCGCGCACCACGCTCAAGGTAACGGTTACAGAGGATGTGGGGGGAGATTCAAAGTAGCGCTCCAAACGGTCGAGCTTTTTCTGAACGTAGTCCTTCAAAGCATCAGTCAATTCAAGATTGGCACCGCGGATGGTGTAATTCATATTTACTCCTCCTCTCCTCCCCATTATAGACGAAAACGGCTTCTCCTTCAAAATACTTTTACAATTCCGTTATCGCTTTCAAGAGCTGAAGCGGTTCCGCCTCAACGTGTGTCCGGCCACAAAAAACGCTCCGGAAAAACCGGAGCGCTTCTTGGAGCCGAGTGATCCATTTATGTAGGAACGGCTCTTCTACCAGCCGTCTTCTTACAGCTTCACAACGTTGGCTGCTTGCGGTCCGCGAGCGCCTTCCACGATGTCGAATTCAACTTGTTGGCCTTCGTCCAGGGACTTGAAGCCGTCAGATTGAATCGCGGAGAAGTGCACGAATACGTCGCCGCCTTCTTGCGTTTCGATGAAACCGTAACCTTTTTCTGCGTTAAACCATTTTACACGACCTTGCATGCACGAACATTCCCTTCTGTCTTCAAAATAAAGCGCTACCGCTTCCATTCGAATATAACATTCCGGCAACATCAATGTCAAACTGGTGAAAACCCGCACAATTCCTTGAATTTTCGCCTTTTTTCGCGCTTTGTCGGAGGCTCCGAAACCCGGTCGAAAGGACGCGGGGCGGACCGTGTACAAGCGGACATTTTCCGACCAAATCTTCTGAAAATTCGACAATCAACAGGTTTTTCACAAGGGGTGTTTCTTCTGAAAGCTTGTTTTCATTGAGATGAAAAGATTTGCACACATTATACACACCCTGTGGATAACTCTGTGGAGAAGTGGACAAATGGTGACAGGGGTGCAGGCGGACAACGAGCCGGGCTTTTCAGTAGGGCGTTCGAAAGAACGAGGAAAAACGGCGTCTGAGGACCGGTTTGTAGGTCAAAGGAAACGATGCACAATGGGAGAAAGAGCATTCCAAAACGGGGGCGGCTGGAGGGGGTGAAAGACAGACAGGGTTGGCTGACCGGACCGAGGCTGTGGACGGAGAATCCGGGCAGACCAACCCGGCCGGGACGATTGGAAGTCCAGCCTGTCGTTTTTGCGGAAGCTGCGTGCAAACCGAAAAAAAACGGCAGACCGGGACCGGGGCGCGGTTTCGTCTGCCGCAATGGGCCTATTGGAGATTGGTTTGGAAGCTGTCGAAACCGGCGAAGCTTGTTCGGGAAAGCTCCGCGAGCCGTTTAGTCCATTCGGCATACCGGGGCTGCCCCCTTTCGGCGAGGAACCGGCTGCGCTCCTCCTCCGTCCAGGAAGGCGCCACCGCCGCCAGTTCGGCCAAAATATCCTTCAGCCGGCTTGCCGCCAGCTTGAGCGGGAGATCGGGGCGCGGCTCCTCCAGCAGCGCATCCTCCAGCCGGTCCAGCTTCTCCAGCGCCAGCCGAAGCCGGCGGGCAAACACGTCGCCGGTATCCCAGGCCGTATCAAAGCCGATCGTTGCACGCAAGGCCTCTTCGGCGGCTGTGATTGCTGCCGTCAACCGGGCCGGCATGGAGCGGACCGGCTGAGCCCATTCCATTAATGCCCGCCTGTCGGCATCCGACAGTACGGCATAGCCGATTCCGCTGTGGCCGAGCCGGGCGTACCGCCCCTCCATCGCCATAAAGCGTACCGCCCGTGCGAGGCGGTCATGAGCTTCGGCCGCACCAGGGGGAAGCTGTACCAGCAATAGCCCGGCAGGCTTCAGCTTGCGGGCGGCATTGGCGAGCATGGCGGCAAGTTCCGAGTCCGTATGGCTCTCCGTTTGGAGGAAAATCAAATCAAAAAAGCCGTCCGCCAACGCTTCCAGCCCTTCCTCAAGCAAAGCGCAGCGCATTGCGGTCACGCCGGGTTCTTTTTCAATGACCGAAGATGTTGCCCCCTCCCGGTTGGCTGTCTTTTCGCCGGATAACGGACTTTCGGAACGCGCTGCAGCCGCCGCTGGTCCGCTCGCTGTCCCGCCGACCCCCTCGAGGAGAACCGCCACGACCCGGTTGTCGGGCGAAAACGCCGCCAGCGTCCGCGCCACAACGCGGATCGCCTCCGGGCAGCCGCCGCTTTCCCCAGCGCCGACAAAAAGCGCCCGCACCCGGCGGTACGTCCCCTGCATTAGCTGCCGGAACAGCAGCGCAACCGTCGCAAGCCGGTCAACCGCCGGAAACGGCTCCTCCCTTCCCGGTGCTCCGGGGCCGACGCCCGGTACCGACCCGGCCGGGTCGGCCAGCAGCCGGTCCAGGTGCTGAAGCAGCTCCGCATTGGTATGAACGGTGAAATTGCCCGCGTCCCCTTCATCCAGCGAAAGCACCGGCTCCAAACCGGACTGTCCCGCGTTTTTTAGAACGATATGGGCATGCAACCGAATTAATTCACGCATCGGCATTCTCCTTTAGATGAAGCAGCAGTTCAATCTTTCGGCAGATGAGCCGCCAGTCATGCCGGCGGCGCGCTTTCTCCTGAATATCGCCGCAGATCCGCCGGAGCCGCGCCTCATCCAAGCCCAGCTCCGCCAGCCGTTCCGCCAGCACGGCCGCCTGGTCCCGGGGAAATACGGCGCCATACTCCCCGTTTGACGTAATATCGTACCCCGCATCCAGGTCGCTGGAAATGATGCAGCAGCCAGACCAGGCGGCCTCCGGGAACACCAGAGGATACCCCTCCGAACGTGACGTCAGGCAAAACAGCTTTGCCTGCCGGTAAACTTCCGCCAGCTGCCGCCGATCCGTCATGGCCCCCGCAAAAACCGTTCTCGCCGCCGCTTCGGGATGAGCGGCCCGGTACTGCCTGATCCTGCTCTGAAAGGCCGGATCGATGTCCCCGACCAGCATCAGCTCCCAGTCCGGCAGACGCGAGGCGGCCGATGCGAAGGCCTCGAGCAGCACTTCGTTCGCCTTTTGCCAGATGCCGATCCGGCCGACCGTCAAAATCAGATTCCGCTTCTCACTGAACTCGACCCGTGGAGATGCGGGATCCGGGTCGTAATAGCCGTTCGGGATACAAGCCACTTTAAGCGGCCACTTGCGGGTCAGGTAACGGTGCATCCTTTCGCTTTCCACAGAAATCAAATCGCACTGCCGCAGGCAGCGCTCCATGCCCGGATTCATGGAAATCCGGTTCGCCCACCAGACGTTGGAATCCAGCTTCAAATAAATTTTGCCGCGCGGATTCAGCCGCTTGTACGTGTCGATCCAGGCCAGCGTCTCGGCGTAAATGCCGATCACGTACAAAATATCGATCCCGGCCGCATGCGCCTGTAGATAGCGCATCCCGTCCTCGGCGTAATTGCCGGTCGGCTGCTGCATAAATTCCATTCGCAGCCCCCGCACTTCGTTGTCCACATAAGGAAATTCACCGGCATACGTGACGATGACCGCCTCGTATCCAAGCTCCTTGTAAAACAAAAAGGGAATCATCCCGTGATCCTTGATCAGATGCACGTTGGAGATTCCCGGCGCCAGACAGACAAACGTTCGTCTTTGCGGCATTGCGGCACGCCCTTCCTTTCCGCCCGGCGTAGCGGGAATAAACCGGTATAGTTTATTCCGCGTTAAGGGCGGGGGGAAGGGCGAACATTGACTCAATTTGTTTTCTTTACGTCCTGGTCTTATTGTTGATCAAAGGAAGCTTTTACGAGGTACTGATAGGCTGTATACTGCTCAATCGGCGCTTGCCCAATAGAGGCCAGCTTTTCAAGGAAAGGCATGTCGCTTTCCGTCGGACCGACGCTTGTCTTGGAATATTGGACAGACGAGGAGCCCGCCCGGCGCATCATTTCATCAATCTCGGCAAGCGTGAAGAAACGGACGTGTGTGCGGTCCAGAAGCCCCGCATCTTCATAAGCAAACCTGCCGTTCAACAAATTCCTCATCAAGCTGTAATGCATAATATTCGGAATGCTGAGAAGCATCTTTCCATCCTTTTTCAGCAAGGGAGCCAGATTATTAATGGCGGACCATGGATCATACAAATGCTCGACAACATCCGCCAGAATGATATAGTCGAACGTATGGCGCTCATAATCCGGAACCTGGTGCTCTATATTTCCGGCAATAACCTCAGCAAATGTGCCGGCGATTGCGGCTGCATGCGGATTAAGCTCCATCCCGACAAGCGTGGAATCCTTGTAATAATTTCGGATTTGCAGCAGCGTTCCTCCGCATGCACAGCCAACCTCTAGAACTTTTAAAGGAGTTCCAACCGGCTCATCAATCAAACGGATGACATCCAAGCGGATGTTTGTACTGTAATGCGGGCCAAATCCCCACTTTGTCTCAAATTGTTCTCTGCTTTCTTTTAATACTGCCAGGTAATCGTTTTGCCTGACTTTAAAAGAAGATCCCCGGTGGTGATGGATAAAGGTATCCCCGCATTGCAGCAGCTTGTAGTTCTTTTGCAAAATGCGGAAGGAATAATCGTCATCCTCAAAATATCCCGTGGTAAGCTGTTCATCCCATGCGCCTACTTCCTCGACGACAGACTTTTTAATAAGGATACAAAATCCGTCAAGCTTTAAGCGCTCTTCCCATTTTGCCTTGTTGCTTTTATTATACTGCTCAGCAAACAGCTGCATCTCATTATAATTTCGATATTCGACGGATATTTTTTGGTAAGTAAAGCAGTCATTTGTGACCGGCCCTACCGCCCCGATGGAAGGATCACTATAAAGTGCGCCGGTTAAATTCTCAAGCCAACCCTTGGTAACCACTGCACTGTCGCTTAAAAAAAGGAGATTGTCTCCCGCAGCAGCGCCAATCGCTTGGTTGTATGCAGCTGCCAAGCTTATCTTTTCGTTATTGACGAGAAGCTTTAAATAAGGCTGGTTTCGTAACCATTCCAGAGCCTCTTCGGCTATATTCACACTAACGACAATAAGTTCATACTGCCCCCCGGGAGTCAATGCTCGGATGTTTTCAATGCATTGGGAGAGTTTATCCGCCCCGTTATCCGTCACAATCACGATACTTGTCTTCGTACGGCCATCTTTTTCAGATGGATAGAACGCTCCGGCATCTGAACTAGAATTCAGCAACTCTTTCCTATATTCCATCCTGTATAAAGCAAGGCTATCATTAAATCCATTTTCTGTCTTTAGTATCCCGCAGTCATGCAGACACCACGGCGATTCTTGACGAGGGATCGCCACTTCAAAGCCCTTGCGAATAAACTCCATACATTGCGATTGATCATAGAGGTGCCATCCCTTAAACAAATCCTCTCTCCAGGGCACATCGTACTGCGTCATCAAAATAAACCCGTCCAGTGATTCTACCGTTTCATATGCATCTGTTACTTCTGCGAAGGAAACCAAGTCCATTTTGCCGGTACTATTTTCGTAAACCTTTCCGATTTTGGTTGCAGAGTTCCACCAAATTCCGTCAACCGCCTGTTTTTTGGAGCCGATCATGCCCAGCATGCCAATCTGCGGGTTTTGCTGAAAAAGCCCCACCGTTTCCAGAATAAAATCCCGGTTGAGAACAAACGTATCCTGGTGGAAGTATACTTTATACTTTGCATCCGTTTGCTGCATCGCGAAGTTATAGCCGGATGTAATAGAGGAAGCGCCGGTTACAGGGAGAAGCTCAACTTCGAAATCATCCGGTATTCTCAAATTTTTTATATAGTTTACGGCTTCGGTAAACAAAACCTCATCGTTTACGCATGCGATGAAACAGACTTTTTTATCATTCATGGATGCATACCCTCCCGCGCTAAGAAATCAATCTGTTTCCTCAATGCAACGTATCTTTTATCATGCGTATTTTATTTGCAACCTCTTCGTTAGGGGCTTCGATTCGCTCCAGGTAAAGCAGTGCGGCTTCGTTTTCTCCAATCTCATGCAAAACACAGCTTAGTTGGAACAGGACCTCTGAATGATGAGGAGCAAAGAGTAATGCCTGTTCAAATAACGGGATGGTCAATTCCTCGAGGCCATTATAGAAAAACACAACAGCCAGTTCACCGAGAACCTCCGCTTTATGAATGGTTGTTTCCGAGATCGTTTCAAGGATGGCATCCAACGAAAACGCATCCTGCTGTACCCCGTTTATGAGTTCTGCCAATGCAGCTTCTTTTTCGATATCAAACTCAATTCTTCTCAAAATAAACTTCAAGTTGCTTTGCAATTCCTCTTTTTTGTTTAGCTCTTCCTGAATATCCTTCATCCAGCCGGTCACTCTCTCATCTTTTTCCGGAAGAAGATCGAACCAGGAAAGGGAAAGCTCCAGCTGCCCCATAAAATACATGGTCATTCCCAGATTAAACAAGGTGGTTGAGTTTGAACTATCTTCTTCAAATGCTTTGTTAAGGTAAGCTTGAGCCAATTGGTAATGGTTAAATTCAAGCAAACGGATGGCAAGGAAGTTGAGAAGTTCAACTTTACTTTCCTGTTGATTAAGGATAGTTATTACATCATCAAGATCAAAATTAATGAATTTATTTAAACTTTCTTCATCAGCCGTCTGTTGAATGAACTGATTTATGACCGTCTTGATTTCAGACTGGACGTCCATTTCCGCTTCCGCTTCTTTTCTCGCCACGACACGAAACTCTTTAACGTGAAGATGCTGAAATTCCCCGCCGCCCACCAAGTGCTTTACAATCTCCGCTTCATTGCCAGAGAGTGGCTCTTTCCCTTCTACAACGTACAGCGTTATATCTGAAAAGGCCGCTTTACCGAATAAAGCTTTTAGTTCATCATGACTTGGGTAGGCGAATTGCCCTCTCGGGATCTCCCCGTTTAGCAGCTTTCCTATCGTGCTGGTTTGAATCGGATTGGGATTAAGAACGTAAAGGATTCCCCCTGGTTTAAGGAGACCCTGGAGCTCGGCTAAGTACCCCGGTGTTGCAAAATCCCCCTTCAACTCATTATTCAAGATGATCGCATCAAAAAATTCACTTTTGAACTGGGTGCTCAGCTTGTCCGCCGCTCGAACCGGATGAAACGGTTTTATATAACTGGCGGCTGCAAGCTCTGCCTCATTACTGGACCATCCAAACACATTCGCCTTGGGGTATTCATTGCGGATGTCCAGCAGGTTCCCTCCGCAGCCGCAGCCGATTTCCAGCACGTTCATTTCATGATCATTCGCGAAGTGATTTTTAAGCGCTTTTGCAATATCCAGGTTCACCAGAAACCCCTTGGCCGCATCAAACGCCCATTTTTGATAGAATTTTATTCGGTTATTCCGCATCAGGTTATCATATTCAGGCGGGACCTCTTTAAAAGAAACGCTCCCGTAATGATGGATGAACGTGTCCTTACACAATAAAAGCCGATACCCGGCCCTTCTAATGCGGTGAGATATATCGTCATCTTCAAAATTCCCGGGGAAAAACTGCTCGTCAAGCAAGCCGACTTCCTTCAAAACAGAACTTTTGATGAGCATGCAGTATCCTACAAGCTTAAGCCGTTCTTCCCACCGTGTCGGATCAGAGTGATTATGGCTTTTTGCGAAAAAGTGCATGTCCTCTATTGTCGAATAATCCACCGGAATGGATTGGCCGTAGGAGGCGCTGTTGGTTACGGCACCGACAGCTCCTACGTCTTCTGCGCTAAACAAGCTGGAAAGCAGCTGATCCAGCCAGTTAGCTGTCACTACCGTATCGTTATTCAAGAGAAGAACGGCCTCTCCCGCCGCAATCTCGATTCCCTGGTTGCAAGCGCGCGGAAACCCTTCGTTTTTGTCGTTATAAATCACTTTAAGGTCCGGCTGTTCTTTAAGCCATTGAACCGTGTCATCCGACGAGTTGTTATCCACCACAATGATTTCATAGGTGTTCGGTCTTGTATATTGCCGAATGCTTTCGATACACTCAATGGTGTATGGAAGCTTGTTATAGGTGGCGATGACGATGCTGGTCAGCATAAATAAATTCCTCCATACCTCTTGGCCGTTTTCTGAGGCTCTTATAACCTTTATCGACAGTTCCCTCTCTAACCAACAGAAAAAACTTCTGGAAAATATAGAGTGGCGTGTATCAGGTTGATCTGCCAAAACAAGTGTTACGATGCTGCACAAAATCCGATATAGTAGTATAGATACATGGTTGACAGGAGGACCTATGGAAAAGCTGATTTCGTTTTGTATGATTATGAAGGATGAAGAAAAAGTTCTTCGCCGTTGTCTCGAAAGTGTGAAAGACCTTGTCGATGAAATCATTATTGTGGATACCGGGTCTACCGATAAATCGAAAGAAATTGCTGCCGAATTTACCGATTGCATCATTGATTTTGAGTGGATACAAGATTTCTCCGCAGCCCGAAATGCCGGCATAAGCAGGGCCGCCGGAAAATGGATCCTGTGGCTGGACGCCGATGAGTTCATTCAACAGGAAGATCATCAGCAACTGAGAACCTATCTGGAATCGTACGAAGCGGCTCAGCCGGTAGGGCTCATCCTTCCGATTTTTAATTACGTTGGCAATGAGAAAGACGGCAATTTTATTGAATCCTCCGCCGTGCGATTATTCTTGAACCATCCGGAGACAAGCTTCCGAAATCGCATCCACGAACAAGTGAGCTCCGTTCAAGATAACCTGTTACTGATGAAGTACAACTTTGTCATCTATCATACCGGTTACCTCACTGCGGTGCGCGAGGAAAAGGACAAACTGAATCGCAACAAGTCCATCTTCGATGAGCTTCTGTCCGAAAAGAAGCTGGATGTTTACGAAAGCTTTACATTAGGCAACGAGTTCATGGTGCAGAGGAATTTTAAAAAGGCGCTGTTCAATTATGAGAAGGCGTACAAGCGTTCATCCAAAAAAGAATCGTGGTTCGCTTATTGCCTTTACCAAATGATTCTTGCCAACAGCAGCCTGAACCGGGCGACGGATTGTATGCAACTGATTGAAGAAGGCCTCCGGATTTGGCCTCACTATTCAGACTTTTACTTTCTTCGGGCGTCTCTCTACCTTCAGTACGGAGTGTACAATCTTGCAATTGCCGACTTTGAAAAAAGCATCTCCGTTGCCGAGTCGCACGGGAAGGAACGGTTCTGGGTCCTTGCCTCTCACTACGGAACAACCTCGGCTTACGAAAAGCTTGCTTTAATCTATTCCAAATACCAGATTGATACACAAAAAGCCGTCTATTACTTAACGTTGATCATTAAAGTAAAGCCGACCGATTATGTTCATCTGCTTCAGCTCTTGGAGCTCCTTCTACTTCATGAAGAACAATCCAAGGTCGCCGCATTCCTGGAACAATTTTACCCTGCGGCCAAGGAAGAAAATGTCCTTATCTTGCTTCACCTTGTAATGAGCTTAGGGAACAAGGAGCTCGCCCGTGATTATTATCAGCTTTGCGTAGAGAGAAACATCTCCGTCTCCCCGTACAATCTGATGAAATACGGGATTATCCAGAAGGACATGCTCTTATTTGAACAATACGCAGGTTCCACCAGTCAGGATCATCACAATAAGCAAGCAATAAAACTGCATTTCGTGGCAGCTTTACTTTGGGAGGACCCCAAGTACCTGGATCAAATCCGTTCCGACGATCTTTACGAGCCGTTGGCTCAACATATGAAACACTTGTTGCGTAACGAGGGCAGGAACGATCTTGCAATGCCCGATGGAGAAGTCATTAAAGCCCTGTTAATCGACCTTTATAATTATGGGCTGCTGGAACAATATGAACGGGTATTGAACTATTTTGACAATATTGCCACCTACACGCTTAATGCTATGGGCGACTACTGTTTTGCCCATGGCAACTATGCCCTCGCCATTGATTATTATGCCACCTTAATCGATCAGGGTTTTCTTGGCATTACCGGTTACGAGAATGTCGCTTTATTTTATATCGCTCAGAATATGCAAGAGGACAGCTTGCCCTTTCTGGAAAAGGCAATCGAGCTGGCCAAATCAAAACCACACTTGTATTCGCTCTACCTGCAGAACTGCCCACCAGGCGAAGAACGGGACAAGATGAAAAAAAGAATGCAAGCTGCTTTTTCGGAAGCAAGGGTTTTGCCGTTTCTATTAAATCTCTAGAAATAAAAACAATGAGGATCGGCTGGTGCCGTCCTCATTGTTTTTTGTCCAGAAAAAAGCCTCCGGCTTGGGTTGCATAGCTGTTGCGTGCGTACAAATCTTTTGTCCGGTTGCCTCTTTGAAGTCGTGCATTTTGTTCAGCCGCTTCGTCCCGCTGCATCGTTTCGAGCCGAAGAATCTCCTGTTCCAGTCGGAAGCATTCCCGAAGCGTCTCCAACTGTTCGGAAGACCAAGAGGTACCGGACAGGAGCGTCCGAAGCTCTGCCTGCTCGGTTTGCCGGGCGGCCAACCCTTCCAGATCCGGTTCGCCGCTCTTCAGCATCTCATAGATTTCGACTGTCAGGAGCCGCATCTGTTCCAGCAAGCGGTCGGTAGAGTGGGCATTGCCGGTCATTGGGCTGCGCTCTTTTTGGTAAGTTTTAAAGCTTCTACCCACGTATCCCGAAGGTCCGTGACCAGCTCGATGGCCGTATTTAAGCTTTCTTCCTTTTTGTACAGGTTCGCTTCGGTCATTTGCTGTTTGATAAAATGGTATAAATCGCGCAGAGAAGCGGAAAGCTCATACTTCATATCCAGCGTAATGATAAACTCATCGATAATGTCCTGCGCGCGTTTAATGTTTTCATTTTTTCCGACATAATCCCCGGCGAGCAATGCGGTCTTGGCTTGCTTCAAAAATTTCAGGCATCCGTTATATAGCAACAAGGTTAACTCGCCGGGCGTGGCTGTATTGACCTGGGTTCTCATGTAAAGCTGTTGGGCCTGACTATTCAATTTCGTTACCTCTTTTCATCAATAAGTATTCCGCTGATCTCCTGAAGCTTCGCCGCAAGATCCAAAATTTTCTCGGGAGGAATCTCGCGTACAAGTTCGTTGGTGTCGCGATCAATCACTTTGACCATAATATCCCCGGTCTTCTCATGCACACTGTATTCAAACCGTTTGTTAATGCCCGCCAGCGCCTTGTTGGCCTTCTCCAGCTCTCGAACAACTGCTTCCTCGGAGATGGTTAGCTCTTGTTTTTCCTTGTGAAGCAGGTTTATAGCGCCGGTAGGCTCAAATTTTTTGGCTTTTTCCTGGACCGGCTGGCCGCCCTCCACCTTTACCGGTTTCGAGGCGCCGGAAGGAAGCGGGGAAGCAGAAGGTTGAATATCCATATTACTGGGCTCCTTTACGCAAATTGTTGCGAGAGCCATGACAGTTGTGAATTACTCTTCTGGATAGCAGTCTCCATGGCACTAAATTTTAGATAATAATAATCTTCTTTGTCAATCAGCTTGACCGACAGCCTGGAAATTTTGTCGTTTACCCCCCTCATGCTTAGCCCGAGGATTGTGTTGATATCATCGTCGATTGCCCCGACTCCTCCGGCCTTTTCCATCAATTCGGTTATTCCGGTACTGGCCTGTTCATACATACGCTGGGCAATGCCGACTTTATTGGGATCATCGGATTGGTTGGAGAACAAAGCGATTACGCTATCCGGGTCGCTGGAGAGCGCCGCCTTCAGTTTGGTTTCGTCCAGTATGATTTTACCCGAGTTCTGCTGGTTTTTGGGGTCATACGGTACGGTATCCACCCCAATGGACGATAAGGTGGAGAAGGAGCCGTCCAAGCCCGCCACGATCGCACTGGTGTCCGAACGGAAGCCCCGCAAGGCGCTTTGGAGAATCGTATCGTTTTTCAGCAGACCGCTTTTCGCCTTCTCCTCCCACAGCTTAATGTCGTTCTCTTTCATATCGGCTTTCTGTTCTTCCGTAAGCGGCGCAAACCCTTTGTATTTCGTTTCTTTTACCCGCTTGTTCAGAAGCTCGATCGTTTCGTTATACACGTTGACAAAATCTTTGATTTTGTTGAAAAGAGCATCCGTGTCCTTCACAACGGAGAGCGATTGGGGCACACCGGCTTCCGTCTTCTGCTTGAGCGTATAAGTCACATTATCGACTGTAAACGTGTTGCTGCTGCGATAGGACTCGATCCCGTCGATCTTGACGTGGGCATCCGTCCCCGATATGGAACCGGTAATTCCAAGCTTACCAAGGAGGTTGCCCGTATCCGCTCCGAGCGTTACGGTAGCCGCTACGCCTGTGCCTTTGGTTCGAAGAGAGACTTTGTCGGTGACCGAGTCGTACGTCATCGTGACGCCGGCGCTTGACTGGTTAACCTTGGTCATAATCGAAGCCAAGCTGTCCGAGGAAGTATACTCTATTTTTTGGCCGTTTATGGTAAATTCTCCGCCTGTAACAGCCGTACCAAACTTGGCCGTTTGGGAGGCGAAGGATTCCGTGGCATTCAGCTTGTAAGAAGCGCCGCTCGTAAACCCAAGCTTTGCAGCCCCGCCCGTTCCATCGTTTATTGTCAGTTGAGGAAGATACCCGGCTGTTCCGGCAGGCTTCAAATCCAACTGGTTGGAGGCCGTCAGGTTGACTTCGATGCTGCCTGCTCCAAAGGCCGAAGCCAGCTTATTGGTAAACTCGGTTTTCAGCTGTTCCGGGGTATACGTGCCTGCTTCAAGCGAAATGGTTTTGGTTACGCCGTTTAACGTGACATTCAACGTGTTCTGATCGGCCGCAACGGTCGTGGTGGCCCCCAGTGCCCCGCCGGTTAACCCCGCCTGGGAGATCGCTGCCGAACTGGACATGCTTGCGCCCGATGCCAGCTCCAGGATTTCCACGGTATGGCTAGCGACCGTTCCCCCTGTAGATGTCGCAGAGAAGTACGCATCATTCGCTGCACTAACCTTGGAGAGCGTCCAATCCCCCGACAGACGCATATTGTTCAGCGTATTGCGGAAGTTCGCCAGTTTGGTGTTCACTTCCCGGTATTGCTCCATCTGCCAACTCAACGTCTGTTTCTTGGCCTTCAAATTATCGAGCGGGATTCGTTCCGCTTTCATCAAATCCTTCACAATGGCTTCGATGTCCATCCCGGAACTCATGCCCGTTACCCGCATTGGCACGTTGACCAACCTCCTTTTTCCATCAACTCATTACTATATATATCGTATAAACGTTCGCGCTTTTAAAGGGAATTTTTCAAATTTTCGCAGCGCTCGCGTGCAATTTTCATAGATGGGGCGGCCACTTGGTAATAATGGATCGCTTTTTGTTTGCTGCCCATCAGTTCATAAAAGATGCCCAGGTTATAAGCAGCTTTAAAGGAACCGACGCCGGAAACGGTTGTGTACTTGGTCGTTTCACCGATTTTCAATGCTTGCAGGAAATAATGCTCGATCAGTTGAACCTGTCCGGTATTCATGGCGAGCAGCCCTAAAAGAAAGGGGAGATCCGGGAAGTCCGGATAATAGGTCAAATATGGCGTCACCAGTTCAACTGCCTCACGGTGACGGCCCAATTCGTGCAAGGTGTAGCCTAAAGTAACCAGCATAACGGGAAAATAGAGATGGGCGCGCGCTCCAACTTCCATTGAACGGCGTAAAGGTTCCTCAGCCTTTTGATAATCGCCCAGGCTGTAATAAAGCCGCCCTAGCTGATGCCACATATAGCCGTCGTTCGGATTCTCGTTCAAGTGCTTTTCGTAAAGCGGGATGTACCGGTCTTTCTTCTGCTTCGCGGCGTATTCGTCTGATTCGTAGCCAAGGTGCTTAATAACAAGCCCGGTATCTTGATAGTCCGGCTCTTGGCCTTGATAAAGAATTTTTTCGTGAACGGTGCCTGCAAACCGGAAATCGGCTGTATTGGGATAAAAGCGGAGCATACGGTGACGCGCGGTCTCGTCGCTCATTTGATTTTCTATGATTACCGTTCCTGCTCGATCCGGCCAACGTTCGATAAAGCGGTTTAGAACCGTCTCGGTATCCTTCGGAAGACGTTCGTCCGCGTCCATAACCAGAATATAATCCCCACTGGCGTGGCGGGCCGCTTCGTTACGGGCGTCAGCAAAACTGTTATTCCACGTAAAGGTGTAGGGTGCAACGCCCGCAGCGGCCAGCAATTCCAGTGTACGGTCTGTCGATCCGGTATCCAGAACGACTTTTTCATACGAAGACGGAATGCTGGCAAGCGCTTCGAGGATATGGTTTTCTTCGTTTTTTACGATCAGGCAAACGGAAATCATTCGTGGTCCCCCCAGAAAAAAAGGACCCATTAAGAAACTTAATGGGTCCCCGTGCTGTAGTTCTGTAAAGCTTAACGGAGCAGCTGCAGAACGCCTTGCGGAGCCTGATTGGCTTGCGCCAGCATCGCCGTGGACGCTTGCTGCAAAATGTTGAGCTTGGTATAGCTCATCATTTCTTTCGCCATGTCGACGTCACGGATACGGGACTCAGCAGCTTGCAGGTTCTCGGACGTAGCGCCCAGGTTGTTGATAACGCGTTCCAGACGGTTTTGTACCGCACCAAATTCGGAACGTGCCGTGTTGACCATGCCGATAGCAGCATCGATAGAAGGCAACGCTGCTTTTGCAAGGGCGGAATCCGTCAACTCGAGATCTTCAATGCTCAGAGTCGCACTGGTAATATTCTGGAGCGTTACCGTTACAGTGTCGCCTGATTTATCGCCAGTTTGAATGGAGAGGGTGGCATCGTCGTTCAATAACGTAATACCGTTAAAGTTGGTCTTCGTGGCGATATCATCGATAGCTTCGTCCAAAGCTTGAAACTCTTTGTCCATTGCCGCAAGGTCGGAAGCATTGTACGTGCCGTTGCTTGCTTTAACAGCCAGTTCTTTCATCCGCGTCAGCATGTCGGATACTTCGTTCATCGCGCCTTCTGCCGTTTGTACGAGCGATACGCCGTCTTGAGCGTTCGCTTGCGCTTGGTTCAAGGACTTGATTTGCGCGCGCATTTTTTCCGAGATCGACAGACCGGCCGCATCATCAGCGGCGCGGTTGATCCGGTAACCGGAAGACAGCTTTTCGCTGGATTTGCCTTGCGCACTGTTGTTGCCCACCAGGTTACGGTGCGCGTTCATGGCGTTCAGGTTGTGGTTGATAATCATGTTGTTATCCTCCTTGAGCTCTTATCCTCCACTTCCTTGTGGAGCTAATTTAAACGAGGGCTGCTACATTATTAACGGAGCAGTTGCAGAACGCCTTGCGGAGCCTGGTTGGCCTGCGCCAGCATCGCCGTCGAAGCTTGCTGCAGAATGTTGAGCTTGGTGTAGCTCATCATTTCTTTCGCCATGTCGACGTCACGGATACGGGATTCAGCGGCTTGCAGATTCTCGGACGTAGCGCCCAGGTTGTTGATTACACGTTCCAGGCGGTTTTGCACCGCGCCGAATTCGGAACGGGCCGTGTTGACTTTGCCAATCGCGGTGTCGATGGCTGCCAGTGCGTCACTTGCATTGGCGGAGGTCGTAAGATCTTCGGCATTGATTCCCAGAGTAGTGATTGTGATATCTTGTAGCGTTACCGTTACAGTATCGCCCGATTTATCACCTGTTTGAATAGAGATGGTTGTATCGTCGTTCAGCAGCGTAATGCCGTTGAAGTTCGTCTTGCTGGCAATGTCGTCGATTGCAGCTTCCAAAGCTTGGAATTCCTTGTCCATCGCGCCAAGGTCGGATGCATTGTACGTGCCGTTGCTTGCTTTAACGGCCAGTTCTTTCATCCGGGTCAGCATGTCGGACACTTCATTCATCGCGCCTTCTGCCGTTTGTACGAGCGACACACCGTCTTGAGCGTTCGCTTGCGCTTGGTTCAAGGACTTGATTTGCGCGCGCATTTTTTCCGAGATCGACAGGCCGGCTGCGTCGTCAGCGGCGCGGTTGATCCGGTAGCCGGAAGACAGCTTCTCACTGGACTTGCCTTGTGCGGTGTTGTTGCCCACCAGGTTACGGTGCGCGTTCATGGCGTTCAGGTTGTGGTTGATAATCATCGTTTTCTTCCTCCTTGAATTTTGTTCACCCCCACATCCTTGTAGGGGTTTTACGTATTACAAAAGGTTAAACGTTACGAACCGTTATTAACGGAGCAGCTGCAGTACGCCTTGCGGGGCTTGGTTGGCTTGCGCCAGCATCGCCGTCGAAGCTTGCTGCAAAATGTTGAGCTTGGTGTAGCTCATCATTTCTTTCGCCATATCAACGTCGCGGATACGGGATTCAGCAGCTTGCAGGTTCTCCGAGGTAGCGCCCAGGTTGTTGATAACGCGTTCCAGACGGTTTTGAACCGCACCGAATTCGGAACGGGCCGTGTTAACCAAGCCGATAGCTTCGTCAATCTCGGACAGTGCAAGTGTGGCGTTAGCAGAGGTTGTTAGGGACAAGGCGTTAATTCCAAGGGCAGTCGATTGGATATTTTGAAGCGTAACCGTTACAGTGTCACCCGATTTATCCCCCGTTTGAATGGAGAGGGTTCCCGTTTGGTTCAACAGCGTAATGCCGTTGAAGTTTGTCTTCGTAGCAATGTCGTTGATCGCTTCGTCCAAAGCGTCAAACTCTTTGTGCATCGCGGAAAGGTCGGAAGCATTGTACGTTCCATTGCTTGCTTTAACAGCCAATTCTTTCATCCGCGTCAGCATATCGGATACTTCGTTCATCGCGCCTTCTGCCGTTTGCACCAGCGATACGCCGTCTTGAGCGTTCGCTTGCGCTTGGTTCAAGGACTTGATTTGCGCACGCATTTTTTCCGAGATCGACAGGCCGGCTGCGTCGTCAGCGGCGCGGTTGATCCGGTAACCGGAAGACAGCTTCTCGCTGGACTTGCCTTGTGCGGTGTTGTTGCCTACCAGGTTGCGGTGCGCGTTCATGGCGTTCAGGTTGTGGTTGATAATCATCGTTTTCTTCCTCCTTGAATTTTGTTCACCCCCACATCCTTGTGAGGGTGCTGCATACTACAAAAGGTTAAGCGCTATCGTCGTTATTAACGGAGCAGTTGCAGAACGCCTTGCGGGGCTTGGTTGGCTTGTGCCAGCATCGCCGTCGAAGCTTGCTGCAGAATGTTGAGCTTGGTGTAGCTCATCATTTCTTTTGCCATGTCGACGTCACGAATCCGGGATTCAGCAGCTTGCAGGTTCTCGGATGTAGCACCCAGGTTGTTAATGACGCGCTCCAGGCGGTTTTGTACTGCGCCGAACTCGGAGCGGGCCGTGTTGACCGTGCCAATTGCGGTGTCAATCGCGCCCAATGCAGTATTAGCATTAGCGGAAGAAGTGAGTTGCGAGCCACCAATTCCCAGCGTTCCACTAGTGATGTTCTGAAGCGTTACCGTTACCGTATCACCCGATTTATCCCCTGTTTGAATGGAGAGTGTACCCGTTTGGTTCAGCAGCGTAATACCGTTGAAGTTGGTCTTATTAGCAATGTCATTGATTGCTTCATCCAAAGCTTGGAATTCTTTGTCCATCGCGGTAAGGTCAGACGCATTGTACGTGCCGTTGCTTGCTTTAACGGCCAGCTCTTTCATCCGTGTCAGCATGTCGGATACTTCGTTCATTGCACCTTCAGCCGTTTGCACGAGCGATACGCCGTCCTGAGCGTTCGCTTGCGCTTGGTTCAAGGACTTGATTTGCGCACGCATTTTTTCCGAAATCGACAGGCCGGCTGCATCGTCGGCGGCGCGGTTGATCCGGTAGCCGGAAGACAGCTTCTCGCTGGACTTGCCTTGTGCGGTGTTGTTGCCCACCAGGTTGCGGTGCGCGTTCATGGCGTTCAGGTTGTGGTTGATAATCATCGTTTTCTTCCTCCTTGAATTGTTCTTACTTTCCACGTCCATGTGGATTGAGTAGGGTACCCTTACAAAAGTAATTATCGGTGCGGAAAAGCGAATTGTTTATAGCATTTCCGGCGTTTTACGTCCCCGGATTATTTTTTTTCTTCAGCTTCAAAATGGCGTCCTTGCCGTGCGACGCCTCCCGGTTGGTATTCTGAATCGCTTCCAGCACTTCTTTTCGGTGAATGACGTACTGGGCCGGGGCGTTAATGCCGACTTTGATCTGGTCCCCCTCCACAGCCGTAATCATAATTTCAATCTCGTTGTTTATTATGATCGACTGGCCTTTTTTTCGGGTCAAAATAAGCATCAGCCTTCACCTCCGACTTTCGCTTCCTTCTTCCCGGAAAAAAGCCGCTCTTTTGTTCCATACTCATAACGGGATTGCAGCACCAGCTGCCGGCCCTTGCCGGTCCGTACGTTGATGACAAGCGGAGCGAGCAGATTCATGGTCGATTCGTGATAGGGATCGCGGACGGTGACCAGTCCAAGAACAAGCAGGTCTTCCTGCGTATCCGCTTCCAGTTCCTTACGCTCCTGTTCGGTCAGTTCAAATTCATAATCGGGGAAAAAGGAAAACGGCGAAGCGACGATAAACCCGAGCTCTTCATTGTCAACGGCCTGCAAATATGAATAAAGCGGTTCGTCTTCGATTTCTTCCAGCGTATACTGGCTGTATTCTTCAAATCCCAGGATGCTGCCGCCCATATCGATGGCTTTGGTTTTTGTCATCTCGTCACCTCATTTAAAATAAAGACAAGCTATAGGTCTACTATAGCTTGTCAGGCGGTAATTTCCAAGGCGGGCGGGGTGATTTCAATGCTGGCCCGCTGACGCAGGTAAATCTCCAGCTTGCCCCGCTCAAAAGAGATATCCGGTTTTTGCGGAGTGACTTGAATGTCTGCGCCCCCCTGGATCACTTCAATAGTCGGTCTGGTCTGAGTCGTATACTGTAGGCGCACATTGTTCGAAGAAGCGGCCCCCATGTATGCCAGATGAGGGAGCGGGTCGAAAGCTCCCGCCGCCAGCTCGGCAAAGGCGTTCCCGGACAGATGAATCGCTCCCATCCGGTGTCCCTCTTGCACCTTTTTGGCCAGGTTCTGCAAAAAGATTCCCTCTACCTGCGAATAAATCCGGCTGTTAAAGGCAGTCAGCTTGCCGCCGTTCAAAGCGTCCCAGGCGAGACTGGAGTCCACCGTGAGCTCCCCGCGGTCCGACTGGATCTGAAGCTCGGCCGGGGTCGATTGGATCTGAACATCGGCCCGGGGAGAATGCATGGTAAACTGTCCTGGGCCGGATTCAATACCGATCTGAGCAAACTGCTGGCGAATTTGAATATGCGGAATGGAAGCCATTGGGAAGCCTCCTTCTTATCGCAGAAAATCGACCAAGGTAGGCGTAATGATTTTTGCTCCCACCGAAAGGGAGGCTTGGTAGATGTTTTGGTTAATCTGCGATTGAATAATCAGTTCGTCATAATCGACATCTTCGACCTTCGACTGCAGGCTCGTCAAGTTGTAGTCCATATCCATCAGACGGTTGCCCATCAGCTCCAGACGGTTCGTGCGGGCGCCGATTTCGGAATGCGCCGTTAAAAGAACGTTGCGCTGCTCGTTGATCCGATCCACCGTAGAGGACAATGCAGCCGTGTCGGGAGGAGTCCCCAAGGCCGCAATAAAATCGTCGCAGATCTTAAAAATGTTCTCGTTGCTGCCGCCCGCTCCGAAAATGGCGTTCCCGGACATGTTGACCGGCACTTTAACGCCGGCACCCAGCTCATATTCAATCAGCATGCTGTCGGTTACGGCATTCGCTGCATTGGTTCCGTCCGGATAGGGAGGCTTGTCCGTGATTTGACCATTGAACACATATTTGCCGTTGATTTTGCTGTTCCCGATATCGACAAACTGCTTGCGCAGCTCCTGAACCTCGTTTTTAATCGCATCCAGCGCTTCCTGAGGGTTAGTTCCCGTCGCCGCTTTAACCGACAGCTCGGTCAGCCGCTGGTAAACGTCCTCCGCCTGCGAGAGCAGCGAGTCGTTGTAGTCCAGCCAGGATGCCGCGGAATCGGCATTCTTCTGGTATTGCTCATTTGAAGTCAGCTCGCTGCGATACCGCATCGCGTACGTAATGCCGACCGGATCGTCGGACGGCTTGTTGATTTTACGCCCTGTCGACATCTGCTCGCTGATGGTATCCGATTTGATCATGTTGCGGTTCAAATTGTGGATCAGCTGGTTGCTGATCATGCTTTGCGTTACGCGTAAAGGCACCTTACTCTTCCCCTCTCGTTAAAGGCGGTTACCGGCCGACAACGCCCATTCCATTGATGACCTTGTCCAGCATTTCGTCAAACGTCGTCATGATGCGGGCCGCCGCCGAGTAGGCGTGCTGGAATTTCATCATGTTGCTCATTTCTTCGTCCAGCGAAACCCCGCTTACGGATTGGCGCCGGGAATCCACCTGATTGACCAGGACGGCCTGGTTCTCCAATTGGCGGGAAGCCTCTTTGGACTGAACGCCCAACTGGCCCACCATGGATTGATAGAAGTTGTTGACCGTTCCCTTGCTGATCGACAAGCCGCTGCTGCTGAAATCGAATACGCTGTCCTTCAGCTGGCTCATAACGGCGGCAAGAGTACCGTTGCCGTTAATCAGCACTTCGTCCGAACCGACCAACGCCGTCCGCATCGAAGCGGCGATATTATCCGCACTGTCCAGGATGGGCTGGCTGAGCTTGATGTTGCCGGCCGTAATCGCCGCTCCGTCCGCGCCGGAGGTGAAAAACGCTCCGCCCGCCTGCGGGGTCCCCGAAAGGGTGTAGCCCAACTGGTGCAGGCCGTTCAGGCCGGCAACCTTGATCGTCAAGCCGCCGGGGCCGATCGTCCGGGACGAGACCGGGCCGTTGAATTGAAGCTCCTGGGTGGTGTCTTCTCCCGTGACTTCGTAAACCACCGCGCCTTCGGGAAGCACGGAGCCTTCCGGAATCGTGACCGTCACTTCACCGTTGGCGATCGTGTTGGCCAGAGAGTCCAGCTGTTTCTGATAATCCGCCACATACCGGTCGCGGGAAACCAGCATCCCGAACACTTCGCCGTTGTTCAGGGCGCCGGAGTCTTTTGCCTGCGAGAGCGAATCCGCCGTAACGGGTGTGACCGTTTGTCCGGCAAGGAGGCTGGTACCGCCCATGGTAATATTGTAGCCCTGCGCCGTTTCCTGCACTTGAATGTTGATGACCTTGGACAGTTCATCCGTCAAAAGGTCCCGTTGGTCGCGCAAGTCATTGGCATCGTTGCCCATGCCTTCGATCCGGATAATTTCCCGGTTCAGGTTTGCGATCCCCGTAAGCTGGGAATTGATCTCCGTCACCTTGACCTCAATGTTTTGGGTAAGGTCGTTTCCAAGATCCTGCAGCTTGCTGCTCGTATAATTCAAAGCATCCGTCAGGGCGATCCCGCTTTCACGCAAAATCTTGCGGGCCGTCGGGTTTTCCGGGTCCTTGCTGAGCCCCGACCAAGCCTGCCAGAACTGGTCCAGCACCTTTTGGAGGCCGGTGTCGGAGGGCTCGTTCAGAATCGTTTCCAGCTTTTCGAGCGTGTCCGCTTGAACGGTCCAGTTGCCCAGCGACTTGTTTTCATTGCGGAACTGGTCGTCCAGAAACTTCTCCCGCATGCGGGTAATCGACTGAAACTCGACGCCTGTTCCGAGCTGCCCGGGAGTTGTGGTATGGCTCATGCCCACAGCTTCCATCGGACGGGTGGCCACCATGTTTACGACCTGACGGGAGTAGCCCGCCGTATTGGCGTTTGCGATGTTGTGGCCGACCGTACTCAGGGCCGCCTGTTGGGTGAAAAGGCTTCGTTTGGATGTTTCCAGCAGGTGGAAGGTTGATGCCATGGTCGGGTCCTCCTAATCAAGCACGCGTGTCGAAACGCATGGCCTTCGATTGTCCGTTTTTTTGATTCATGGGATTCTGGTAAAAGGCCTCGTCCTCCGGAGGGCCGGCCAGCATATCCAGCGAGTAGTCGATAAAGGCGAGCGACTGCTCGATAAGCTGGCGGTTCCGCTCGTTGAGTCCCTTCAGCTTCTCCAGCCGGGCTAGCAGATCGGTTTGGAGCTGCCGAACGGTGTCCTTGTCCTCCGGACGGAAAATGAGCTTGATGACTTCATTAATGGTAATGTGCGGGGTAGGCCGAAAGCCTTTGGAAATCAGAAACCGGTCGACCGCTTCCACCCGGCGCTTCTCGCAATCCGCGATTTGCCGAATCAGCTGGGCTTCCTTGTGTACGATCCGGTTCAGTTCTTCGACATTGTTCTCCACAAGAACCCGGATCTTCTGCTCCGACAAATCAAGAAGCGAGTCGTGATGGGCAATCATTTGCTCCATTGCCTCGCACAGGGCTGGGATCGACATGCTGGTTCACCGTTTTCCTTTCCATGGGGCTGTTCTGGGTGTCATTACTTGATGTAGGGCCAGAGCTTCTCGGCAATTTTGCCGGCATCGACATGATAGGTGCCCGCCGAAACCTGCTGCTTCAGTTCCTCAATCTTGCGGGCCCGGGCTTCGCTTGCAGGCTCCTTGGCCGAAGCGGCCTGCAATTCCTGCAGCTCCTTCGCTTCCGGCGAAATCTCCACTTGGTCCTTCTGCTTCACTTTTTTCTCCTGCTTCACCTGCGCGCCTTCCTGCTGCTTCAGATAGGGATTGATGGGGCCTATGCGTGACGGTTCGTTTACTTTCACCGTTGATCACTCCTATGTATTCGGGTTAAAAAAAAGCCTGCCGATTCATCTTTACCCATATTATCGGCAGGCTCACTGTGAATATTTAGTTGTCGGACGGAATTAACAGGAATTTCTTATTGTTTCCGCTCTTGCAGACGGTCGCGAATCTGATATGTCGCGCCCTTGTTTGGCCCGTCGGGAGCCTCTTCCTTGCGCCGTTCATCCTCTTTGAGATTGGTATACTCCTTGGCCAGCCGCTGGCGGCAGTTGGGGCACATGGTCTGCTCGCGGATCGGCTCGCCGCAAACCTCGCACGGATAGGTAAGATTGGGAGCGTTGAGAATGGAGATCCGCCCTTCCCGGATAAACCGGATAATTTGCTTGACGGGGACCTCCGTGGCGTCGCTTAGTTCCTGCAGCGTGATTCCGCGGTTTTCACGCAAATATTTGAGACAGGCTTCATATTGGTTTTCCAAATCCTTCATACAGGACGGGCACAATTCGCTTGCGCTCCGTAAACAAACTTTTCCGCACCGCGAGCAGTTAATCACGTTCAAGCTCATGATCCGAACACCCTTTACTATATAGTACAACCGCTTTTTTAGAATGGCGGGACTGCCCTATCAAAAGATTTCCACTTTTGTCTAGTGTACATTAGAAAAAAAGGCTTGTATAGACAGCGAAAGCGGCGAGGTCCCCACAAAACGCGAAAATCCTTCCTGGCAGTCCAGGCCAAAGAGCCTGCCGCCTGTCAAAAGAGTCAATTATAAAAAATTATAAAAATGAACGCGGACGGCCGTCTCCTTACCGGGCCCATGTCAAAACATAGACCTCCGCCCCGGCTGCCTGCCGGAGGACAGCCGCACAGTGGTCGGCCGTGCTCCCGGTGGTATACACGTCGTCTACGAGAAGCAAACGAAGAGGGCTCGGGCAGGCCGATTTCAGATTCACCTGCTGCCTGAACGCATTCAGCCCGTCCTCATTGCAGGTAAATGCGCCATTCATATCCTGAAAACGGGCCAGCCGGCTTTTTTGGCTTTGCTTGGCCGTCGCCTTGACCCGGATTAGCAGCGGGAGCACCGGCCGCCGGATGTGAACGGCCAGCTCCCGCGCCATCCGCTCAGCCTGATCGAAGCCGCGCTCCGCCAGCCTTTCCCCGCTGACCGGAACATAGGTGACGCAGTCGAAGGGAGAAGCCTGCGGCCGATGGCCGCGGTTCGGGCTGCGGTTGCGGCTGCCTGCCGGGCCGCTCTCTCCGCAGAGTGCATCCGCCAGATGGGCGTGCCCGTGATAGAGCATGGCGCCGAACAAGCCGGCCAGTTCCTCGTCCCCCCGGTATTTAAACCGGGCCAGCAAGGCTTTCATGCTTTCATTGTACCTTACCGCGCTTCGGCTCAGCCGGAAATGCCGGTGATACCCCCTTTGGCAATCCGGGCAGTCGTCCGGCCGGCCGCAAACCGGGCAGCGGATTTCAGTTATCCAGGGAATTTCCCACAGGCAGGCTTCGCAAACGCGCAATGGGTTAGGCTCGCCGGCCGCCGCCTCCAGGCATATCGGGCACCTCGCAAGAGGCGGGGCCCAAAAGCCGTCCCGGACCGCCCTGGCGAGCAGGCGCGCCCGTTCGCCAAACCCGGCAAACGGCTGGGCGCCTGGTAGGGATTTAAATAATCGGCTCATAAGCTCCTTCCTTTCATAAAAGAGATTCCGGTTCCCGGATGAGATAGCCGCGGACGGCTGCCAGCCGGTTCATCCGCCGGATCTGCCGGACGGCGCCGCTTTGGGATCTCGTCAGCGCCGATGCCGCAAATACGACAACTCCGGCCGGGTCTTCCTTGGAGCGGCCCGCCCGTCCGGCCATTTGCACGAGAGACGCTTCGTCAAACAGACCGGCATCGGCGTCCAAAATGAACACATCGGTTTTCGGGACGGTCACGCCCCGTTCGAGAATGGTGGTTGTCACCAGCAGGTCGATGTTTTTCTGACGGAAGCCCGTCACCTTTTCCGTTCGTTCGGCATCCTTCGAGGAGGTTCCCTCCACCCGCTTGTCCGGATACTCGGCGGCCAGAAGGGCCGCAAGGGGCGCAACCCATTTGATCTGCGGAACAAACACAAACACCTGAGCCTCTCTTTTCAGAGAGCGTCCCAGCCGTTTGCGGAGCGCCGCCGGAAGGCGGCCTTTCGGCAGCCATTTGGCCAGCGGGCCGACGCGCAGCAGCCACGGCACCGGCAGGGGCCGGCGGTGAAAACGCACCGGCACCTCGGCGTACGGGAGAAGCCCCCTGCGCGCTTCAAGCTGAAGCGGTTTCGGCGGGGTGGCGCTCAGCAGGATGGAGCGTCCGGAAGGTGTTAACGACTTCTTTGCGGCGTAATGGAGCATCGGATCACCCGCGTATGGAAATGCATCAAGCTCGTCAATTACGGCCAGGTCAAAGGCGCTGCGAAACCGAAGCAGCTGATGCGTCGTCGCCAGCGTAATGCCGCCGCCCTCCCAGCGTTCCTCGGTGCCCCCGTACAAAGCCGCCACCCGGCAATCGGGAAAAGCCTTTCGCAAGCGCGGCAGGAGCTCCAGCACCACATCTTTCCGGGGTGTCGCCACGAGCACGCTTCGGCCCGCCCGCACTTCGTGCTCTAGGAGCGGAAAGATCATTTCCGTTTTGCCAGCGCCGGTGACGGCCCAAATAAGGAAGCGGTCCGCCGGGCGGGGCATGCTCTCGCCGCGCAGGAACGCGAGCGCGGCGGCGGAGGCGTCCGCCTGGGCCGGGCTCAGCCCCCAGCGCGCGGCAAGCGCCGCCGCTGCCGCAGGCGAACCCGGGCGCACCGCCGCGCGGCCGTTTGCCCGGCGGCCGAAGCGCCCGAGGCGCCAGCGCCCCAGCGGCAGGCTGGCCGCCGCTTCCGGCGCGGGTGCGCTTTCGCCAGCCGCCCGGCGGGAGCCCGCGGCGGCGATGGCGCGCGGCGCCCGGTGCCGCGCCCGGCGGCTGCCCGCGGCCGGGGCTGCGGCGGTGCAGGCCGCCTCGCGCCGCAGCGCCGCTTCCTCCGCGGCCGAGGGCCCGGGCATGCCGTCGACCAGCGGCGCGCAGGCGCGCGAGCGGCCCATGCCGAGGCAGCGCGCGCAGTACGGGCACGGCCCGCCGCACTGCGGGCAGTCCGCGAAGCGCAGCGCTTCCGGCCCGCTGCCGCAGCGGCGGCACCGCCAGCGCGGCTCTCTCCGCCCGGTCTCCCGCCGTTCTGCTTCGCCAAAGCCGCCAGGCCCATCGAGCCGCCGTCGGCTTTGCCCTGCCGCGTCGCCTCGCGAACCAGCCGCCCTGCCTCCGCTCTGCACTGACGTTCCGGCTTCATCGGCAACGCCGCAGCCAAGCCGGACCTCTCCCATCAGCGCCGCCGCCTGGAGCAAAGGCCAAAGGCCGGCCCCGTCCCTCACGGCTCCGTCCAGGCCGTAAAAAGCCAATAAAGAAAGCAGCTCATCCCCGAACAGAGACCGTCCCCGGAGGAGTGCGGCGATCCGCCTCAATTCCGGGTGTTCCAATACGGCTCTTGCTTCCAGGAATGGCTGCTTTCCATTTCCTATGCTTCGTTCCAGCGTCATCGCTCCGGCGGCCTCCGGAGAAACCCCGGCGTCGCACGCGCGTTTTGTCAATTCCCTCCATTGCATTCGATTTTCCAACCGCTGCGAAGCCTGCCCGTCGTAAGCGTCGTAAAATCCCGCCTTGCTTGCCGCAGCTTCGTTCGGGGGCGGCTCCACGCGTTCCCGTATCCAGGCGTCCCGCATCCGAACCGCCTGCCCCCAGGAGAGCCTGCCCCGCACCATTGCCAGCTCGGGGAGTTCTCCGCAATGCTTCTGCCAATACGCAAGGTCAACCCTTTCATCGAGCGTTGCCCGCCAATGCCAGAAACCTTCTAATCGAATCGCATATAAAGTGGCTTGCATGAATTCTCCTTCCCGGGACCTGAAAAGTAAGCGCATTACCACTGCTGAAGCGGACGCTTTGGATTGAGGTCCATCCGGTACAGATGGAGAGTAAGCAAAGGCTGCGATTCGTGTTCCTCAAGGAAGCGCGCCAGGCCTTCCGTTGTGGGATGCAGCGTAACATTCGGCCGGCTGTGGGCGATCCGGCCGACAATCCGGCAGGTGTCGTCCGACGAACCGTCATCGAATACCGCGATGAACATCCGGCGGTTTTTCCAAAAGGAAGCGATAAGAGAAGCGTAAACATACCATTCGATGCCGGACTGGTTGTTTCGCGTGACCAGCACCAAATAATACGAGGGACGTTTCTCCGCCTTTCCGGAGCGCGCATACAGCGCATGGATCGATGCGGCGCAAAGCGCATACACCCCGACGATCAGCAAAAAACCGGCTACCATTCGCGGCTCCCTCCTTTTGGGATAGTATATGCCGCGATGACGCCCAAAGTGTCTGAGTTTTGTCCGTCCCGAGCGGGGGCGGATGCATCCGTATCGAGTCCCGGTTCGTGCCGGAACAGCCGGTCTTCCGTTTAAAGCGTGACCCAGCCGTTTTTGATCGAATTAATAACCGCCTGCGTGCGGTCTTCCACTTCCAGCTTTTGCAGAATGCTGCTGACGTGGTTCTTCACGGTCTTTTCGCTGATGAACAGGCTTTCTCCAATCAGCTTGTTGCTTTTGCCTTCGGCCATCAGGCGAAGGACTTCCGCTTCGCGTTTGGTCAGCGGACTTTCCGGCGTATGTATGTAGCGGACTCCTGCTTCTCTCAATTGCTCCGCTCCGTTTTCCGAAGTGCCGTGCTCGTCCAGATACGTCATCCGCCGCAATTGGTTGATCAGCTTGCCGGTCACCTTCGGATGAATGTAAGCATGGCCCGCTACAACCGAACGGATGGCGTTAATCAGGGCTTCGGCCTCCATGTCTTTCAGCAGGTAACCGGACGCGCCTTTGCGGAGCGTTTCAAACACATAGCTTTCATCATCATGAATGGACAAAATGATAACCTTGATCGCAGGAAAAATGTCCTTCAGCTTCTCCGTTGCGGCGACGCCGTTCTCCACCGGCATGTTGATGTCCATCAGGACGATATCCGGCCGCAGATCGTTGCACAGCTCGATGACCTTTATCCCGTCCCCGCACTCTCCGACGACTTCGAGGTCATCCTCCATGTTGATGATACGCTTGATTCCCTCGCGAAACAGCTGGTGGTCGTCAGCGAGCACTAACTTTACGGTTTTGCTCCCGGCCATGGTCATGGGCATCTCGTTACTCCTCTCTATTCTTCGAGCTTAAAGGTATCTCCATGGTAACTTTGGTCCCCACCCCCTTCAAGGAATCGATCACCATTTTCCCCTCCAGCAGTTCAAGGCGCTCCCGCATTCCCAGAAGTCCGTAATTCGAGCCCTTGGTGATGAGCATTTCAGTCGCTTCCACATTAAAGCCCTTGCCGTTGTCGCGGATGACAATTTCCACCTGGTCCGGCAGAAAGTAAACCTCCAAGTGGATAAAGGAGGCCTCCGCATGTTTGTAGCAATTGGAAAAAGCCTCCTGAACGAGGCGATAAATCGCCACCTCCATACCAGAAGGCAACCGCATTTCTCTCCCGTTTAAATCCATCTTGGTTCGGATTTTGGTCCGTTCTTCGAAGTCCTGGGTAAACTTGCGGAGCGTCGGGACAAGGCCGAGGTCATCCAGGGCCATCGGACGGAGATTAAAGATAATCTTCCGTACTTCCTCCAGGCCGCCTCGCACCTGCCCCTTCAAGTCGCGCAGCTCTTCCTTTACGACTTCATACTCCTGCTTCACCAGCATCCGCTCGGAGATCTCCGTACGCAAAACGACGTTCGCCATCGTCTGCGCCAGCCCGTCGTGAATTTCCCGGGCAATACGCTTGCGCTCTTCTTCCTGCGCCAGGATGATCTTGAGCCCGAGCAGCTGCCGGTTTTTGGCCGATTCCAGAATCCGGGTGACCTGATTCAGGTCACCGGACAAGTATTCCAGTACGACATTCATCTGCGAAACGAGCGCCTCCGCCCGTTCCACCTGTTTGTCGACATTTTTGATCCGCTTTTGCAAATCGTTGCGCCTGTGCTTGAGGTGATTTTCCTTCTCCCGAAAAATGGTCAGCTGCAGCTGCAGCTGGGTGGCGGCTTCGTAAGCGACCCGGATGTCTTCCTCGCGGTAGCGCTGAAAATCGCGGCTTACCTCGGTCAGCCGAATCCGGGAACGGCGGTATTCGAGCTCCAGCTTGTCCACCTGGCGGATGGCTTCGCTCGCTTCTTCCATCACCTGCTGCAATTCCTTGTTAAGCGAGTCCCGTTCGGCACGAACGCTCTCGCAAATTTCAAAGATTTGGTATTTGCTGCTCTCCATCACTTCGATAGCGTTCTTTATCACGCGGTCTATGGCGTCAACTTGCAAGGCGACCGTGTCCCTTCGGATTGAACTTTCCCTTAATAGTAACATATTTCGCTAAACGGTGGAGAGATAGGATAGAACTATTTTACCGCAGGGTCACGGTCTTGGCCTTCGCGTCGGAGCTGATATTCCAGTTGAAATGATCCGAGAAAACACGCACCGGAATCATCGTCGATCCGTTCACGACCGACGGGGCGGAATCGGTGGAAGCGGCCTTTCCATCCACTACCATGGCCTTGCTGCCCAGCCACATGTCGATCAGCTGGCTGCCTCTTTGAATGCTGACCCGCTTGGTAGCGGCGTCCCATTCGACCTTCGCGCCAAACGCTTCTGAGACAAATTTCACAGGAACCATGGTCCTACCGTCCTTGCTGACAAAAGGCGCCGGTACGCCGGCAAGCGACACGGTTTTGCCGTTCACCAGGGCGGTCTTCTGACCCAGCGTCAGCACGACGCTGTTCTTCGGCAGCGCAGGCGACGATTCCTTGTACAGGAACGAGATGTCGTCAACCGCGATAGCACCCGCCCGCGCCCGTTCGTCCTGGCCGTCCGCCGGGTTGGCCACATAGATGCGGTTCAGCTTGATCGGATAGACGGGATTTGCCGCCGTCAAGTCGCCCGTCACGGTCTTCCACCCGGTCCAGTTGATGGTGCTGGCAAGATCGATTCGCGACAGCGTGCCCTTGGCATCGACAATCTCCGCACGCAGCATGTTCAGGCTGTTGTCTCCCAGCACCTTCAGCGACAAGGTTTGCGGCGTGCCTTCCACGGCGACTCCGTTCGCATCGGTGCTGAATTTAATGTAGGCTGCCTTCGTCACTTCGCCAAAGGTACCCGGCGTCATGTCATATTGCAGCTGCAGCGCCGCATTTGTTGCGGCAAGACCGCCGAGGCCGGACACAACGGACACGCTGCCCGTCAGCTCCGCGGCCGGATAAGCGCTGAACGATGCGTCGACGGTTTTGGCGGAGAAGTCGGAGAACAGCTTGGTCGATCCGCTGTTCAGCGGCAGAATGGTCCGGAAGCCGTCGTAATCGGCGATCAGCAGGCCTCCCTGCGTCCCGGCCTTGTTTACTCGCAGCACGTCTCCGCTGACGGCACCGTCAAAGCCCGAGACGGTCCATTTGAACGATTTTGCAGGCAGAATCCGCTCCGCGCCCGCTTTAGTTTTTACTTTCACCGAAAGAGCAATTTCCTGGCCGTCCAGAAGCACGGTGCTGGAAGGCAGAATAGACATGCTGGCGATGTCGTCACGGCCCGCGACCCGGACCGTTTTGGTTGCCGTAGCTTTTCCGATAACCGCCTTGATCGTTGTCGTGCCTTTGGCCGACAGGCTCAGCACGTTGCCGTCAAAAGCCCCGATGGCGCTGGAGCTTGTCCATTTGACCTGGCTTTGGTCAAATGCGGTGGGGTTATAGTACGTATCGTAGCCCTTCACCCGATACTCCACTTTCTCGTTCAGCAGGACCGTGTCCTGTCCGACGATGTCGACGCTAAGCGCTTCGCCCTTGGGCGCATTGGTGTAGACGCCAAGCCCGTTGACCACGTTGCGCTCGCTGTTGTTTTCGGTGGTGTTGACCAATTGCACGCCCGTTTCGCCCAGCGGCCGGGCCACCATTGTCGTCGAGCCCCCTCCGTCCATGTTGACCGCTTTCCATGCGCCGATTTTTACCAGGAACTGCTGCAGCTCCGCCAGGCTCATGCCGGCGCTGCCGCTGCTTTTGTCCGCCGTCACCAGATAAACAGTCTTCATGTCCTTGGAATAACCGACGGCGGTCCGCGCCCGGTACGAGTATCCGCTGACCCCGTTCACATCGCGGGAAAAGGGCGCCGCTTTGCCGCCGTCGACCAGAATCGTATGCCCGCCGATCATCGTTTTGAAGTCGGTCGCGGAATAGGTTTTCTTGCTCCCCGCGGCAATGATGCTCGTATCCGCCGTTACCGGATCGCCTACGTGCAGATGCGTCTTGACGAATTCCGCCGCTTTGCCGTGCGCGCGCAAAATGTAGGCGCCCTTCGGGACCTTCATCGCGAGTGCCTTGCCGAGCGAAATTTCCGCCACCACGCCGCCCTGCACAAGAACCTCGGTCGGCGTCGTGCCGCTGTTCATCCCGCGGCTCGTGCTGTCCCAAACGTCCGTGTACATATGCAGCGCGTCAACCATGATGTTGACCTTGTCCGGTTCGGTTACGTAGTAATTCGTGTTCACGCCCGACAGCTTGAAGGCGGTTCCGTCCGCCGCCGTCACGCCTCCTTCAAAGGTGAACAGATCGATCAGGGGCGTATTGTCGTTCAGAACGGCGAAGCTGTAGAGCCCCTTCATGATGGAAGGAGTGGAAACCAGTGTGCCCTCCGAGATGGCTCCGCCGATCGGTGCCTTTTCCGCAGCGCTTGTGTTGTAAACGTCTCCGTTGATGCCCGCCACGGCTCCTGTTTGCGTCGCCATATCCCGGACGCTGTCCGTTGTGGTGAGGGTGTTCTCTTTTCCCGACATGACATCCAGCTGAATATATGGATTGGCCAGATTGACCTCGATCACATTCGCTTTGGTTTTAACAGTCGATGAGTTCCGTTTGATAACCGCGACATAATCTTTGCGTACGGCGCCCGACGTAATAATTTCCTGCCCTTTGAATACCGCCTCGGTCACCGTTGAAGCAGCCTCCGCCTTTGCCGGCGGCAGTATGTACGACGGCACCAGCAAAACAGCCGCCAACGCGGCGCTCACGCCACGCCTCCAGTATCGTTTCCCTGCACGGTCTTTCCCCAGCATGTTCTTTATCTCCTCCGCATTCTCTTTTTCCAAACTCTATAGGTTAGACTCGGACTGTTGACGAAAAGTTACGAACTTCGGAGAAAAAAAGGAAAGTGCTCCTATCCGACGGCTGTCCGAAAGCAGGAATTTCGCCCTGTTTTCGGCCCGCGGCCTCCTAAATTCTTCCTTATCCCTTCACTTCTTCTACCCCCGGGCCGATAATTAAGAGGAATCTTGCTCTCTTACAGAAAGGAGAAAACAATGAAAGTTTCCAAATGGTTGTCCGCTCTGCTCGTCTTCGTGCTCCTGCTGGGGCAGTTGGGCGTAGCCAAAGCGGCCGAGCCCGAGCTTTCCAAGCTGGTCTTGACCAAAAATGAGCTGACGCTCGAAATCGGAGGCACCGCTTCCCTGACGGCCACGGCCGTTTATGTCGACGGCACCACCGCCAATGTGACCATCAGCACGACCTGGTCCAGCGACACTCCTTCCGTAGCCAGCGTTTACAACGGCACCATCTCGGCCAAAAGCGAAGGAACCGCCATCGTCATGGCCACCTATAAAGGAAAACCGCAGGCGGTCCAGGTGACGGTCACCAAAAAGGTGAAGACGCTCACCAAGGACACGCAAAAAGTTCAGCTGCGCATGAATGAGAAAAAGACGGTCGCCCTGACCGCCACCTACCAGGACAACACGACCGAAGATGTGACGGCGCTGGCCGAATGGTCCAGCAGCGACGATTCCATCGCCACAGTGGTCAACGGTACGATTACCGGCATCGGACCCGGCGCGGCCACAATTACGGCCAAGCTGGGCAGCCAGACCGTTACCATTCCGGTGGACGTCGAAATCGTCAAGCGATTGGACCCGAGCAAATCGGAAGTCTCCCTTTTGCTGAAGGACAAAGCAAAGGTCGGGCTGACCGCCACTTACCCGGACGGGACGACGCGCGACGTGTCCGCCGAGGCGGAATGGAGCACCTCCGATCCGAAAGTCGCCGATGTCATCAAGGGCGAAATTACCGCCTACGGCGCCGGTCAAGCGATCATAAAAGCGGAGTACGGCACCCAATCGGCGACGATCGAGGTCGACGTCGACAAAACCAGCAAGATCGAGGTTAACGCGGATAACGCGTTCCTGCGCGTCGGCGCAACCCAGAAGCTGACGCTGACCGCAACCTATCCTTCCGGCACCTCGTCGGATGTCACCAGCTTGGCCAAGTGGACCTCGAGCGACGAAAAAGTCGCGTCCGTCTCCAAAGGCACCGTCTCCGCCAATTCGGCCGGTGCTGCGACGATCACGGCCGCATACGGCGGGAAAACCGTCACCGTCTCGATCGACGTCGAGGTTCCCCGTTTCCTGGAGACGCCGAACGAGCTGCTTGCCATGCGGGCCAAGACCTCCCAGGAGCTTTCTCTGAAAGCGACGTATGCAAACGGCGTTACGGAGGATGTCTCCAAAAAGGCGACCTGGACGTCCAGCAATGAGGACATCGCCTCCGTCGTAAACGGAAAGCTTTTCGCCTCCGCCCGCGGGGAAGCCAAACTGACGGCGACCTACGGCGGCAAAAGCGTGAAAATCACGGTACAGGTTGACGTGCCGAGCAAACTGACGCTGAGCGCCAAAACCGTATCGCTCGAAATCGACGAAACGTTCGCTCCGACTCTCATCGCCGTCTATGCCGACGGGCGGGAGGAAGCGGTGACGGATAAAGCGGAGTGGAGCACCAGCGCCGAAAAAATCGCCGAGGTTTCCTCCTCCGGCGTTATCACCGGGAAAGCGAGCGGAAGCGCCACGATTACCGCCAAATATGAAACACGGTCGGTTACCCTGAAGGCGAATGTTGCGCTTGCGGACAAGCTGACGGCGGACGTTCGCTCCCTGTTCCTAAACAGCAACGAATCGAAACCGATTAAGCTGACGGCCGTGACCGCGGCGGGCAAGACGGTGGATGTAACCGCGGACGCGGAATGGAAATCATCCAATGTTAAAGTCGCGGATGTCACGAACGGCATCGTGACGGGATACAGCCGCGGAGAAACCAAAATCACCGCTTCTTATGGCGGCAAAAGCGTTACCGTCTCCGTCGAAGTCGACGTGATCCAGAAGCTTGAAGCCAACAAGCGCACCTTGTCTCTGAAATCCGGTCAAGCGTCTCAGCTGGAGCTGACGGTCACCTTTAACGACGGCAGCAAAAAAACGGTCACGTCCGACGCGGACTGGAGCTCCAACTCTTATAAGGTCGCAGACGTTGAAAACGGCAAAGTGACGGCCGTGGCTTACGGCAAAGCGACCATCACCGCCAAGTACGGCAATAAAACGGTCACGGTGGCCGTTGATGTGGATACCCTGAAGTACCTGCAAACCGACAAGGTAAACGTCGTCATGAAGGCAGGCACGACGTCAGCGGTCATCGCCACCGCCACTTACTCGGACGGCTCGGAAAGCAATGTCTCCAAGCCCGCTCTCTGGTCCTCCTCCAAAACGTCGGTCGCCGACGTGAAGGACGGCGTTATCCGGGCGCATGGCAAAGGCAAAGCAACCATCACGGTCAGCTATGCAGGCAAAAAAGCGAAAGTAACGGTGGAAGTACAATAACGGCCAGCAAACAAAAAAAGGACACGCAAGCGTTAAACGCTGCGTGTCCTTTTCTTACGGGGTCAGGTTCGTAGGGTCGAGGTTCGTAGGGTCAGGTTCGGCCCTACTCGGCCCATATAGACGGGAACGGCTTTCTCGTCCTGCCATCTTGCCTGCCGGTGACGGTTTTCTTGCCTCTGTACATGTTGACACGCCTCGCAGTTTTGCCCCTTTTTAAGCGGTGCGGCCTTCGTCTTCCTTATCGCTCAATACTCGTCTTCCCAAGCCGATCAACCCCAGCAGGAAAAACGGATAAAGCGTAAAGGTATACCGGGGCTGCCCTTCGGAAGCAAAAATGACGGCTGTAAAGAACAACACGAACAGTAGATTTACCGCATCCAAATGGTTCAAGCGGCGTCCCGTCGCCAGGCGGATCAAAAGGAGCAGGGCATAAAGAAGCCCGCCGCCAACCGCCAACAATCCGGTCAGCCGGTTCAACTGAATGGTGGTGGTCACCGCATTATCGCTCAAGCGGACCTGCGCTTTCGACATGGTCCATTCCCAGATTTCCGACCCGACCTGCGTATAGCTGAGCGTCAGTCTTTTCAAGCCGAGGTTAAACGCTTCGGCCGGATGCTGCAGGATCCACCTTTTCGCTTCGGCCCCGGCCAGCTCCATCGCATCCGGTTCTATGTATTCCCCGTTTTCGCTTAGAATCCGATCCGTTTTGTAAATGGAGTTTGGCACTTTCATGGCGTCCATGTATTTTCCCGTGGCCAAATCGTTATTGTTGATGTAAAGCACAAAACTCCCGTTGGTGGATATGGGAACAAACCGGTCGAACACCTGATAATTGCGAATAGTCCAAGGGGAAATGATCAGTGCCATCCCCGCCGTCAGCAAAACGGCTCCCAGAACCGCGCGCTTTGCATATGCCTTCCACTGCCCCCAAGCTCTACCGCCGCTGGCTTGCCACCAGAGCAGCACAAAGTACAAAACCGGCAGGGCCATGAAGTAGGGCTTCACGAGCGCGAGAAAGCCCGCCAGGAGCCCCAGAAGCAGATGCCTGAGCCAAGCGGGGCCAAATTGATAGAGATGCGCCACCAAAAAGGCCAAGAGTAGGGCTGCGGAAATGATTTCGGTGCTTAACACACTGGTATAAGCGATGGCCGGCGGGAAGACCGCCACCAGGAATGCCGCCCAAAGCCCTTCGCGGACGCCCCAAAACTTTCGTGCCAGCAGGAACACGCCCATCATCCAAAGCAAGCCGAAAGCGACGTTCGCCAGCTTCGCCGCCAATATGCTCGGCCAAACGGCATACAAGAGGGCCAGGAAAAACGGGTAGCCGGGAGGACGAAACGCCGTCGGATAGTGAACGCCCTTTTCAATATAAGGGGTATCCGCCTTGATATAGTCCAATCCTTCCGGGAGCTCGTAACGATGATCGTTCAGCAGAGAAAACGCCAGATCGTGATAATGCTTGAAATCGGAGATGGGTTGGGTATTGACCGCATAAACCCAGGCCAGCCGCAAGCCCGTTCCCAAGAGCAGAATGAGGAGCAGCCAAGCTTTCCATCTCGATTTTGGCAATGGGGTAGCCTCCATAAGATCCAAGTTCTCCTTGTGTGCGAAATCAAAAAAACGCCCCTTCCCCTCGCGGGTCCGGGGCGTTATGTGCAGGTTTGGCTTAACGGAGGAGCGCTTCCGCATCGGCTTGAAGCAGTGCGGCTTTGTCGGTCCGTTCCCAGGGCAGATCGATATCCGTCCGTCCGAAATGACCGTAAGCCGCGACTTGCCGGTACATGGGCCGGCGCAGTTCAAGCTCCTTGATGATCCCGGCGGGACGCAGGTCGAAATGGCGGCGAATCAGCTCGACGATCGAATCGTCGCTGATTTTGCCTGTTCCGAATGTGTCGACGCTGATCGAAACCGGACGGGCCACCCCGATTGCATAGGCCAGCTGGATTTCGCATTTCTCAGCCAGGCCGGATGCGACCACGTTCTTGGCAACGTAACGGGCGGCATAAGCGGCCGAACGGTCGACCTTCGTCGGGTCTTTGCCCGAGAAGGCGCCGCCGCCATGGCGCGCGTACCCGCCATAGGTGTCGACAATGATTTTGCGGCCGGTCAGACCGGCATCGCCTTGCGGTCCGCCAATGACGAAACGGCCGGTCGGGTTAATGAAGTATTTGGTGTCCGCACCGAGGAATTCTCCGGGTACAACCGGTAGGATAACGTGTTCCTTGATATCCCTCTGGATTTGCTCCAGGGTGATGTCTTCCGCGTGCTGGGTGGAGACGACGATCGTGTCCACACGCACCGGTTTGCCATCCTGGTATTCCACTGTAACCTGGGTTTTCCCGTCGGGACGCAGATAGGGCAAGGTGCCGTTCTTCCGCACTTCCGCAAGGCGCCGGGCCAACCGATGCGACAAAGCGATCGGAAGCGGCATAAGCTCGGGCGTTTCGTTTACCGCAAAGCCGAACATCAGGCCCTGGTCGCCGGCTCCAATGGCTTCAATGTCTTGATCGGACATTTGCCCTTCTCTCGCCTCAAGCGCCTGGTTAACCCCCATGGCTATGTCCGGGGACTGCTCGTTCAAGGATACCAGGACGGCGCAGGTTTTGGAATCAAATCCGAATTTGGCGCGGGTATAGCCGATTTCTTCAATGGTTTTGCGGGCAATGGCCGATATGTCGACATAATCCGCCCGGCTTGTAATTTCTCCAATGACAAGCACAAGACCGGTAGCCACCGATACTTCGCAGGCAACCCGCGCATTGGGGTCCGCCTCCAGGAATGCGTCAAGCACGGCATCCGAGATTTGGTCGCATATTTTATCCGGATGACCTTCTGTCACGGACTCTGATGTGAATAACCGTTTGGCAACGGCGTTGGACATGACCTCATCTACCTCCCATAAAAAACCAACCTCTTCCAATTGGAAAAGGTTGTATTCTACCTTTACTTCGTATAGTAAAACAAGAATCCGTAAGTGTCAAAGGGTAATTATGACGGTTTAAGGATATTATTCTAAATATTTCTAGATAATGAAAACAGGGTTTCTTCGGCCCTTTCAATCAGCCGTTTGGTAATGTGACCGCCGACCGCTCCGTTGTCACGGGAAGCAAAGTACCCCCAATAATCGCTTTTTCCGGAAGCGTTCGGGGTTTGCCCCAGTTCTCCAGAGAACTCGGTGTTGAATGCTCCTCCGCTGCCCGCTTGTCCAACCGGAAGCCCCAGCTCCGCCGCAATTTCATACTTCATTTGGTCCAGCATTTGTTTGCTTTCCGGTACCACTTTTTTGTTGCTTTTCGCCAAGACCTTCACCTCCTAAAGGATCTGGTCTTAGTATGGCTCGCGGCGCCCGGGCTACTACGTTTAGATTTTCCCACACGGGGAATGCTTATAGAGAAAAGGGAATTACTGAATCGAGTATCCCCCGCGTACCATGACAATGGCCTTCTCGGTTTGTGCGGTAATTCCGCGCCCGTCCGATGGGAAAATCAACAAGGAGTTTTTGCTGATCGGAGCGCCATTCTTGATATCCTGCCCCAACGTCACATCGGGAATGCCGTTGCCGTCTTTGCTCATCGCCGTAGCCTGCCCGGTGCGAAGAATAAACTCGGTACCGGATTTGGCGACCAACGTTTGGCCCTTAACCAGGTTGACGACAACGATGCCTTGAGCGGCGGTGCTGCCTCCCGTCGACCCGGAGCCGCCCGAGCCCAGGTTTTGCTTGATCTGCTGATCTACGTAGCTTTTGGTCACCAAGGGGTCGTCACCGGAACCCGGCTGCACAGCCGAATCGGCGCTTGTCGTCTGCGAAAGCGTGGAGCCCACAAAAATCGCCCCGCCAATCGCAAGCGGAGCCAAGATATAAAAAGACTTCCGTTTCATGTCAACCTCCTGAATCCATAATGCCGTTTCTATCTTTTACGCAAAAATAACCAGTAAGTTGTGGTAAAAAGAAAAAAGAACCCGATTGCTCGGGTTCTTTTCGGGTGCAGCTTTGGATTAGTCAACCGTTACGGTGATGGCATAGGTGAAGCCAGTACCGTAGTTCAACGTCAGTACGAATTGGTCACCGGAATCCAGAGCCGTTACAGTAGCACTTTGAGTACCGTTGTTGGAAATGGAGACCGTACCAGCTTTCGGAGATACCGTCACGTACGGAGTACCAGTCGGAGTACCATCCGGGAAAATATTGGCAACCGTTTTACCCGTTACCGATACACCGTATTGGTCCGTAACCTTCAGGCTCAGGTTTGCAGCAGAATCAGCCAAAATGCTGCTGAGCGAAAGAGCCGTAGAAGAAGTAGCACCCGTAACCGTATAAGTGCTTACTGCATTTCCGCTTGCATTTACCAGAGTAGCCGCTTTGGCATACGGAGTAGAACGCGAGAAGGTAACCGTCTTCTCAATCTGTTCGCCCGTTCTGCCAATCGTCACAACAATCGGTTGGGTGAAGGTATTAACACCGTTATCGTATTTAAGTCCGGTAGCTACATTCAGAACCCCATTGTCAACCAGATCAGCTTGCAGAGCCGGGAGGTTGACGCTGTAGGCATTTGTAGTAACAGAGAACTCATCTGCAGCGTAGCTAAGTTCTACTTTGCTGTTATCACTCAATACGCCATAGACTTTAATGTTCTTGTCGTACGCTGCATTGTTCGTTCTTCCTGCTGCCGATTCATCGTATACAGTTCCAACTTCATCTACCGAGTAGGAAACATATTCCGAGCCGTCAGTTACACGAAGAGTGGTGGAACCGGCGCTGTCCGCCAGAACGCCCGTACCCGCTTTGTTAATCGTAAAGGTCAGGGCTTCCGTACCGTTGGTTGTATTAGCCGTTACAGTTACGCCTGCAGCGCCCGTGATAGCTGCACCAGCCGGTACAGTCAGAATGTTGCTGGTCGTATCTGTTACCAGGATCGAGTTGCCGCCGGTCAGCCAAGCTGCAACAGCGCTATCGGACATTACTTGACCGTATTGGTCTTCAACGACGAGGTTGGAAACCGCAATCGTCGGAGCGGCATTCGTTTTCAGCGTTTTGCCGAAGTCAGCGTCCAGACCGCGAACAACCGTCGGAACAGAAGCTTCCGAAACTGCAAAGGTTACAGAAGCAAACTTATTGTTTGCACTTTGAGCAGTCAGGGAAACATAACCGGCTGCCGAAATACCAGTTACTTTTACATAGGTGTTGCCATCAACAACAACGATCGGATAGGTCGTCGTACCGAAGGAAACCTTAACGCCTTTAACAGCGTGGTTCAGGACCTTCACGTCCGTGATTACGTTACCTTGGGAATCGTTAACGGTAATCGGGACAAGGATGTCTGCACCTGCAGCAGCGACAGCCGGCTGGCTCAGCGTAACCGCATCGGAGCGAACGGATTCAGCTACCGTTACAGTAAAGGAATCGCTCTTGCCTGCCGAATAAGCGAAAAGACCAATCGTGCTGGAACCAATTTTTGCAGAGGATTGAGCGCTCGGCACAATCGGGTTTCCAAGCTTGATTGCAGTTTTGCTTACTCCATTAACCGTTACGTTAGTAAACAGCGGGTGACCCGCCGTCGCACCTTGCGGTACATGTACGGCCATCGGATTGGTTTCGCTGTAGATCAGGTCATCCGACAGATACGTCAGATTCGTTACGGAATTTCCGTATTGGTCCTTAGCGTCTACAATCAGATAGAAGCTATCACTGGACAAGTTGATATCTTCGTTCAAAGTTTTTCCGTCTTTGTTGTAAAGATCTACAATGTCAACGGAAGAAACGCGAGCAACCGGAGCAACCGTCAGCTTTGCATTTACGGTTACTTGGGAAGTAGAGTGATACATCGTCAACATAACCGTTTCACCCAAACGGAACGGTACGGATGCACTGGGTGCAGCAATCGTAACAACCCCATTAGCCGCACTTACAGTAGCAGTACCGGGAGCAGCCACTGCGGATACAGACGTTCCGGAAGTGACATCTTCATTGTATTGGTTGAAGACTTTATAAGGTACAACGACAGCCGATCCTGCGGCATTCGCCATCGGAGCGGATTCGGACAGCACCTTAATTTCTGCTACACGTTCTGCTTGTGCATCAATCTTAGCGGTAAGCGTACCAGTGGAAGCGCCGGTTACGTTAACCGTGTAGGTAGCAGCAGCCAGCTTGCTAGTCAGTTCAATCGTAGCAACCGTGTTGTTGGAGGAGAAAACCGGGGTTCCCGTAATCGTTACGGAAGCCGTGCCTCTCTTAACTTCGAACTTGGCTGCAGCCGGATCAACCGGTTTGCTGAACGTTACTTCCAGCTTCTTGGCACCAACTGCTTTCAAGGAAGCGATGGAGAGAACGTTGTTGGATTGATAAACCGTGTAAGCCGAGTCAACCAGCGTAGCGCGAGGAGCTGCAACCGTGTAGTCGGATTGCGGCGTCAGCAAGCCGTTGTCCAAAGCCGTTTGAACCCAACCGTCGGCCCATTCCGATACGGAACCCGTAACGTTCGGAGCTGCTGCTTCTGTCAGGCCTTTGGATTTAGCAATAACAGTAGCCAGTTCTTCGTAAGTAACGGTAGAGCTCGGATTAAACTTGTTTCCGCCTACGCCTTCCATCAGCTTGGCTTCGGTTACGGCACCGATCCAGCCTTTGCCCCAGTGGTTGTTTGCCACGTCGGTGTAGGTGGAAGCGGCCGGGTTTTCAACCTTGCCGTTCAGTTTGGCCAGGATTACAGCCAGTTGGGCGCGGGTCATGTTTTGATCCAGACCTGCTTCGCCGTTGATACCGGCGAAAATGCCCTGTGCTTCAAGCACGTCGTACTTTTCTTGCGTCGTCAGGTCAGCGGCACCGGCCAGGCCGGCGAACGCGCTGCTCGTCAACGCAACTGCGAGAGCCATAGACAAAGCTTTCTTCATAACCTTTTTTTCTCCTCCTTGGAAATGCCTCGTTATCTGTACGTCTTTCTTGAGAAAAATAGAGCTCGTTTCCCTCATCGTGTGTGTCACCCCCTTCCCAGAGTTGAGCATGTTATAGATGTGAGTCCTGCGACCCGGTAGAGTCGCAGAAACTTGTAAACAAAGACAGAAAAAACAGGCTTCACAAGCCGCTTGTTCCATTATACACTCGCCTGGCAAGAAGCGTAAAGCGTTTTTTGCGCGGAGTGGCAATTATAAGAAAAATCGCCGGATAACGGACTGTTTGCGGCTTTCAATTCGACAACACCTATATAAACGCGCTCCAAAAGAAAAAGTTGCGGATTGCCTTAAAATTTTTTACAGTTCTATGAATCTGTTTTTTACCCGTTATTTCTTATGTAAGACGGTCCCTCCAAAAGGGAAGGACCGTCTGTTTCTGCTGCATTTCAACTCTGCCAAGAGCAGCGATTATTTCGGAATCTTCTTCTGGGAAGCCATGACGTTCATAATAACCGCCGCGGCTTCCGCACGGCTGAAGGTGTCCTTCGGGGCGTAGCGGTAGGTCTTCTTGGTGCCCGCAGTCGTTGCATTTTCCATGCCGGACATCAGCTTCGCTTTGGTTACAGCTTCAACAGCCGGACGAAAATAAATCGTAATCAGGTTGGCGTCGGTAAAGCTCTTTTGCAGAGACTTTAATATTTTGTCATTATCCGTGGCCATCTTCAAATTCGCCGCCTGGGCGATCATGACCGCCGCTTCCTCGCGCGTAATCGACGAGCTCGGCAGGAACGCGCCGCCGGTCGTGCCGCGGACAACACCTTTCCGTGCCGCGGTTTCAATATACTTGTAATCGTAAAGTCCTTCGCTAAACGGATCGCTTTTGAACACGTCCGTAAACGTGCCTTTGCCTTCATAATCCAGCTCAAACTCGAAGACCTTGACAAGCATGGTGACAAACTCGCCGCGCGTAACCGGATCGTACGGGTCGAACGTGCTCTTGGATTCTTTTTTGTTCATGATGCCTTTGGAGTAGAGTGTGTCAAGCTGATTTTGGGCCCACTGATGGGAAATGACATCGTCAAAGCTCTTATCCATATACATAACGCGATAATAGCCAAAGGTGTCGAACGGAACGGTAATGGTATTGTTCTTGTTGTTGACTACGCCGCCGAGGTTTCTCCAGCGGAAGCCGGGAACGCCTTTATAGTCGGTATAGTATTCGAAATGCATAACCGTCACATAGCGCCATGCGTCCGAACGGATATCCTGATCATATTTCAGCGTCAGCTTGCCCTGCTGGGTCGGAATAACCTCCGCGCTTTTGTTGGTGCGGTTGTAGAAGTAATCGGCGGTGTACGGGTCCTGGCCTCTCCCTCTCAGGAACTGCTGCTGAAGATCGCTGCTTACCGAGGTAACGGAAGTCGTCTTCATCGTGCCGGCGTCAATCCAGAAAAGATCGCTCGCCGGACGGAAACGGCCCGTTTGTTCCATGAGAATGGTTTTGCCCGTCAGCATCGGCTCAACGTAAATCGGCTCCAGGAAGTCATAGGTATCGCTCGGAAGCGGATGGTTGATTTTATCGACCCGTCCGTCGTTGCCGTCCGCAATACCGAACAGAATCTGGCGCTCGACCGTGATGAACGAGTTCGCCTGAAACGGAGCGGCACGCATCAGCTTTGTATCCCGCGGGAAGGTAAGCTGGATGTTGTTGTTAAACACCTTCATATTATTGGCGATAGGCGCCATGTATTGAGCGCCCACGATCGACGTTTCCGAGTTGTACACCACAAGCTCTCCGTTTACCTTCTGGCTTCCGCGCATCACGGTGAATTTGAGCGTGGTCGAGCCTTTTTTAAGCTTGGTTGCGGTATAAGTGAATTCGTCAGGCCGGTTAACGTTCTTGACGGCCTTTTCTTTGCCGAACAATACCGAGTCAGCGCCTTCGGCTTTGACGACAATATCCACAAAGTTGCTGTTGATGTTGACTTGGTCCTTGTTGTTGGAATTACGCGTCGTCATCGGGCTGATGACCTGGTAAGGAAGCGGTTCGCGCACGATGGTGATTGCCTTGGTGCTGGCGACACCATCCGAGTTCTTGATTTCAAATTCCAGAACCGTTTGGCCTTGTACCGGCAGCTTCAGATAATGCGTCGCGAACGCGCCGTTGGAGGCCGGATTGGTCGTCCCGGAATTGGCCGTGTTGATGTAAGCATTGATCGGCGTATTATTGATAGGCTCCGAAATGGCTTCCAGAACGCCCGTTACCAAGTGCGTGCCGCCGGCAATGGTAAAGAGGTCCGAAGACGTTGCCAGCTTGCCATCCTTGTCCGTTTTCTTTATTGTCAGCTTGACGGAAGTAACGCCAGGGCTGTAGTTGCCCTTCAGCAGAACATAAGCCTCGTTGGTGGCGTAAGTGCCCGGCGTGCCGGTCGCAACAAACTTGTTGGCGATTCCGCTTGTTGAATGCAGGGTAATGTCCGAGAACTCCGGGGCCGGATCGCTGAACTGGAAGATTTCATAGCTGCTTTGGGTAACCAGGCGGCCGTTTTGCAAGATTTGGAGCTGGATGGTGTTTTTTCCCGGCAAAAGCGCCGTTTGCGGGTTATGCGTAAAAGTAGCATCCGCCGCCGGGGTCAGGGTCGTCCAACCGCCGCCATTAATCTGAATTTGAAGCGTCCCGCTGCCCAAGTTCTTGACTTGGCCTTCGATCAATCCATTAGGCTTCAAATCGGCTACGCCTTTGATGACCATCCCGTTGTAGATGTTCTTCATGAAGACGTAAGGAACGCTGCTGATATTGATGTTATAGGTTCTGGCGCTTTCCATAACCTCTGCGTTGGCGGCATTTTTCGGAATCACGGTCAGCGTGCTGAGTCCGTCCGGCAAAGTTCCGAGGTTAAGCTCAAAAATCCCCCCGCCTCTCGGAGTGGCGGCAACTTCCGTATTTCCGACAAGCACTTTAATGCCATTGTTGTTGACTACTTTAATGAAAAGATTTAGCGGTGTTTCCGTGATGGTATTTGAGCCTTTGCTGGTGTCAACCAGTTCGGCTTCAACCGTTCCGATTGTCCGGTATACTTTCTCAATATATGGTGCGTCTTTAGGAACGTATTCAAAAACGAACGTGTTATGCTGGTCGCCTTTTACGTCGTCCTGCAGAAAAATGTCCAAGGTCTGATAACGCGAGTTGGTGAGTGAGATATTGGGCAATGCGTAAGTGTAGACGGAGTATTTTCCCGATTTGCTCCAGGCGGTATCCTTTGGCAGGGTAGCCAGGTTGATGGAGCCGATGCTGACGCCGTTAAGCAGCACGGTTCCGCGCGCATTGCTGCCGATGGAATCATCAAATTTCAGCTTTGCGTCCAGCTTGACCAAACCTGTAGAGGTAGCCGGCTGATAGGGCTGGTTCCCCGTCAAGTCAATTTTTGATCCGCCGGCGTCGCTCAGCTCGACCTGGAACGGAAACGGCTTGCCATTATCGTACACAACATCCCGCTGCGCGGAATAAATCTGCGTCCCGTTCTTGGCGAAGAACGAGATCTTGTTGTCACCGGGCTTTAACCGGAAATTAGTCATGCTGCTGCTCAACGGTGTGTTGCTGTCTTCTACAGAAAAGATAAAGTACCCGTCGTTGCGGATTTGCGCGTAGACCGGGCTGGAAGAACCGTTAACCAGCGCCGATACTTCGCTTGCACCGACAGCAGAACCGGTTATCATGAAGCTGGTTCGCTGCATGTCCGGCAGAATCCGATTGTTTTCGAATACGGAGCCGTCGATGCGCAGGTCGGTGATGTTCGTAACAGGGGTATAGTTCACGGTAACCGGCGGAGAGGTAATGGAGCTCGTTTCCCCGACGATGATCGTGATCCGGTTTTGGCCTTCGGTTAAATCGACGCCTTCAAAAGTAACTTCATAAGATCCGGTTTGGCGGGCGGCTTTTGTCTTGACAACCCCCGTATCCTGACCGGTTGTCAGATTCTCGACGCGATAGTACATTTCGGAGATTCGAAGCATGTTATCGGCGGATACGGTGACCCGCACGTCAACAGGCGATTTGATGATACTGGAGCCGTCGGCCGGGCTTGTAATGACGATCGGCGATGCGGCGGAAACCTCCGCCGGCTTCACCGGCGCCAGCCCGATGACAAGGGCAAAAATGAGCGCGATGCCGATCCACTTGCGAAACGCGTTTTTCAACTTGATTCCTCCTTGTAGCTCTTCCTCTATTTTTCTGTGCACAACATGGCATTCACGATGACGACCCTTTCGGACAAGCCCTGCGTTCCCCCTCCCGAAATGGCGAATCCACTCCGAAATCCGCATAGTATACCTTGTTTATCGGACAGGGGGAACGGATAGTTTAGGCGCAGGGGAAAGGTTTCGGCAAAAAAGCCAAGCGGCGGCTTTTTCGCTGCAGGCGAACAGCGTCAGTTCAAGGCGATAAAGAAAGGCGGGCTCCAAGGAGGGAGGTGTGAGGCAGAGGATAAAACAAAAAGCGCCCCGCGAAGGGCGCTTGCGCTTTATTTGCATTCGTTTCAACCCGGTCAACCAACCTGTTACTTCGATTTTCCGGCGGAGATGGCCTTTTGCAGCAAGTTCAGAATCGGCTTCCGCTTGTTCAGGATTCCGATAAATTCGGCGCCCAATTCCAAAGCCAGCAGGATGCCGATGACCAGAATCACCGTGATCCAGTTTTGCTTTTGGGTCATCAGGATCGCGCACAAGCCGAAGGCGGCTGCAATGCCGTAGATGATCAGCACGGTTTTGCGCATGCCGAAGCCCAGGTTCAGCAGCCGGTGGTGCAGATGCCCTTTGTCCGCGACGGAAATGGGCTTGTTGTTCAGCTTTCGGCGGATGATTGCCAGCAGCGTATCCGAAATCGGAACGCCGAGGATCAGAATCGGAACCAGGAAGGAAACGATCGTCGCCTGCTTATAGCCGAGAATGGACAAGATCGATAACGCATATCCGAGGAAAAGCGCCCCGGAATCGCCCATGAAAATTTTGGCCGGATGAAAGTTGAAGAAAAGAAAGCCCAGCGTGCTGCCGATCAGGATCAGGCAGAGCAGAATGATCATCGGGTTGGAAAACGGCATCAGCACGCAGACCGCCATAATGGTCGCGGCGGAAATGGTTGAAACCCCGGCGGACAAGCCGTCGAGTCCGTCAATCAGGTTGGTGGCGTTCGTGACGCCCACGATCCAGAGCACGGTCAGCGGGATGCTGATCCATTCTTCCGTAATCGGGAAGGAAACGGTGCCAAGCGGAATATTGACGACGTCAATCTCCAGCCCGAACGAGACGGCGATGCCGGCGGCGATCAGCTGACCCAGCAGCTTCAGCTTGGGAGACAAATCAAAGCGGTCGTCAAGCGCGCCCGTCAGAGCGATCACAAAACCGCCCAGAATCAGGCCGATGGCGACGTTATCCTTGTCTTCGTAAACCACGCCGGGCATGACAATAAAATAAGTGCAGACAAATGCGAGAAAAATCGCCAGACCGCCCAAAAGCGGCATCGGTTTTGTATGAACACTGCGATGGTTCGGCACGGAAACGGCGCCGACCTTGACCGCAAACTTGGCCATCAACGGCGTGAGGAGGACGGAAAGCGCCAGCGACGCGGCAAATCCGATCCCATAGATCCACCAGCTCAATGAAGTCAACCCCTGTTCTATCTAATAGAAAGCAACGTGCAGAATACTTCTACCCTACTATAAATACATGTAAACAAATAGACAAACGCCCGAAACAGACAAAAAACCCGGCAAACCATTTGTTTGCCGGGGAAATCCTTGAATTAACGCGCGTTTTCTTTCTCTCTTAGCACTTTTAAAGCAAATTTGGGCAGCACCAGCATCCGTTTGTAACGGCTGGGCTCCTTCAAAAGCCGGTAGAACCACTCCAGCCGCAGCTTGATAAACAGCTTGGGCGCACGCTTGAGTTTACCGGCCATGATGTCCAGGCTGCCGCCCACGCCCATCATCACCGGCACCTGCAGCCGGTTCTTGTACCGGTCGATCCAGGGCTCCTGCGTTTCGGCCGAACGGCCGACAAACAGCAGATCGGGCGCCGCTTGGCGGATTTGCTCCACCACTTCTTCGTCCAGCTCCGGCCCGAAGAAGCCGTCCCGGACGCCGACCAGATTCAGGCGGGGATGCTTGGCCCGCAGCCGAGCGGCCGCCTCCTGAATCGTTTCCGGCGATGTGCCGAGCAGAAAGACCTTCCAGGCCTTCTCTTCGCCGAGCCGGATCAGTTCCTGCATCAGCTCGATGCCGGCGACTTTTTCGGCCACGGGCTCGCCCATTTTGCCCGAGGCCCACACCACGCCGGCCCCGTCGGGCACGATCAGCTCGGCGCGCAGCATCATGTCGCGGTACGCCGGTTTGTCGAGCGCCGCCATAACCATGATCGGATTGGCGGTGATGACCTGCAGCGGCGTTTTTTCTTCCACCGCCCGCTGCAGAATCGCCATCGTGTCGCGGAAGCCAAGCCGCGAAAAAGGTATGCCGAAAATGGATACCGTCGGAACAGTCGGTTTCATGTCTATCCCCTTCCCCGGCCCAGTTCCGCAAGAATGGCCCGGGCCGGCTGCTGCGCTTCGTTCTTCAGCCGTTCGATCAGCGGCCGGCGGCCGTCAATCCACGCTTTCCCGCCATCCAGAAGCGAACCTGCTTCCGCCGCAAGAGCGGCCGGATCGATGCGGCTCGTATCGGCGGCCGGCGCGGTATCCAGCCGGTTCAGGAACTGGCCGATTTTCGGGTCGTACGAGATGCCGAGCACCGGCACGAACTGCGAGGCGGCATAAATCAGGGAGTGAAGCCGCATGCCGATCAGCAGGTCGCACGCGGCCACCTGCGCCAGCATGTCCTGCGGATGCTCGATGCCGCCCAGGAGGGTGACGCCGGGGTCCGACTCCGCCCCCATAAGGCGGATGACCTCGCGCGAAGCTTCCTCATCCGCCGGCAGGTGGAACGGCAGAAACCGCAGGTCCGCCTGCCGGACGCGGCGCAGCTCGCGAAGCGCCTCGGCGATTGCGGCGAGGTCGGAGCGGTCCGCGTTCCAGTAGCGGACGGAGACGCCCACGACCGGTCGGCGGGAAGCCGCAGCCGGGGGGACGGTACGCTCGGCGGCGCTCCCGCCGGGAGCTTCAGCCGCGCCCGCCGGATGCCCGGCGCCGTTTCCAAGGGCGGGTTCGTTTGACGCAACGGGAGCGGGGAGCCCGCGTTCATAAGCGGCAAGCACTCCCGTATCAGCTGAGGACTCCCGCAGCGGCAGCCCCATGACCGGGTCGGGGACGACCTCGACCGCGCCCGTATAGCCGATGCGGCCGAGCAGCTCCGCCGACTCCCGGTCGCGGACGGAAACATACCGGCAGCGCGAGAACGCCCGGCGGATCGGCCCGTGATAGACCGGCCGGTTCACCGGTCCGACGCCCTGGGCGTAAACGAACGTCGGCTTGCCAAGCCACTGGGCGAGCCGAATCACGCCCAGATAATACGGAATGGTCAGCTTGCCGGTAGCGTCCTGCAGCAGGCTTCCGCCGCCGCTGATCAGCCCGTCGCTTTCCCGGATAGCCTTAAGCAGCGCCGCCGGCTTCATCCGGTGCGCCGCCCGGACGCCGTAGGTTCGCTCCGTCCATGCGGGGTCCGCGGACAGCACCACCGGCTCGATGCGAACCCCCGCCCGCTCTCCCTCCGCTTCCAGCGCCAGCAGAATCGACTGGAGGACGGCCTCGTCCCCGCTGTTGCGAAAACCGTAATACCCCGAGAGAACTAGTGTGTAAACGGATCGGCCCATTTTCTCCAGCCCCTAGCAAACAGATTCCAGACGCCGATCAGAATGAAGCCGATCACCGCGCCGAAAAGGAGGCCGTAGCCGACGCGGAGGGCGGAAATGTAAATCGGCGTGTGCAGGTGAGTGAAGGTCCCCACCATATTAATTTGGCCAAGAACCCCGACCAGTAAAATCCACAGCGCAATCGGCTTGCGGTAGCGGATCGTGAGGTAAGCGCCAAGAATGAACAGCGGATGGCCGATCAAAAATTCCTTGAAGCGCGGGCGCACCTTCAGCACGTCCTCCAGCAGCCAGCGGAACTGCATCTCCAGGCCGGAAGCCTGGCCTTCATTGCCGGTACGCGACATGTAATAATACGCCGCCCCGCCGACCACGGCCGCCAGCGCGATCCACATGACGGTCACCGGAGAAGCCAAAATGCGCTTCGCTTTGCGGATTCTTTCCGCAGTGCCGAGACTTTCGCTAAAGAGCAGCAAGTAAGCGGCGACAATGACAAGCGGCAGCAGACCGAGCACCTTGACCCCGGTAAACTGGTTGAACATCAGACTGAATGAAATATGATTCAGCAGCCCGACCACGAAAACCGCTCCCCCAAGGGAAAGCAGGGTCGTGCGGATAAAGACGTTCACCGTCACGCCGATAGCCGGATCGGGCATCACCGTCTTGAACCTGCGCAGCCGGCGGATCGCCAGAATGGAAGCGAGCGACGGGGCGCTGATGGCGGCTCCGAGGGCGAGCAGCTTATACAGCATCCCGGAAGACAACACGTAAAGCCCCGCGGCGCCGAGAGCGCCGAGCAGGAAGAGCGCCAGCGTCCAGGACGGGAAAAATGCGCCGATCAAAAGCGCGATGAGGGCCACGCTGCCGAGCACCACAAGGGGCTTCAGCACGGAAGCGAACGGAGATTCAGAGTAGAAAAATTCGCCCGCGGGCTCGCCCGTTTGATAGCCGGCCTCGTGAATGCGCTCCATGACGCCGTCCGGCCCTTGCAGCGCCTGATACATAGGCAGCAGCGGGTCGGTATACGTCGCCTTGTCGACATTCCGGTAAGGCCGGGCGTTCAGGAAGATCATCCGGATGTTCCGGTCCTTGACCGCCAGAACAAACCGGTCGGACACCACCTTCACCCGTTCCTTGATTTGCTCCTGCGTAAGCGTGCCGGAAAGCTTGTCGGCATCCGCTTCAGTAAACGAGTGGGCCCGAAGCGCATTGTAATGCAGCTTGGAGGCGAGCGTGCCGAGCCCGGCCGGCGTCTTGATCAGTTCCACCGTAGCCAGTCCCATGCCGTGCTTCTCCATCAGCTCGGCGAAATCCTTGATATGGTTGTTCTCTTCATCGCCATAGCCTGGCACGTAATCGCCTTCGACGATCAGGGTCCGGGCGCCCGCTCCGCTGAACGCGGCGACCACCCGCTCCATCTCTTCGTCCGAATACGGCTGATGGCGGTTCGACATCCGGGCGACGACATTCAGGCCCTTGGCCTGAAGCGTCTCCAGAGCGATAGGGTCGGGCCCCAGAGGCTTCAGGGAAACCTCTTCGGGCGTAGCCGTCAGAACCAGACCCGGCCGGCCTTTGTAGGTCCACGGCTCCACCGGGATTTCATAGCGGCCGAACCAGTATTCCAGCTCCGGCTGGAGCTTCGCCCGCGTCGTCTCGTCAGCGAAGAGAAGATAGGTCTTCGCTTCTCCGATCGGCGGGGCCGTCTCCTGCAGCAGCGAAACGTCCTTCTGCGTGAAGATATCCAGCCGGCGGGCCAATTGAAGCTCGCTCAAGGTTGTCTCGTAAACGGCGGCGGACCGGATGCCGGCTTTCTTCATGGCATCCAGCTCCTCGTTTACAAACGCCTGCGGATTTTCCTTGTAATAGCTGATGTCGAGCAAATCGCGGTAATCCATGACGAACTCGACCTTCTTGGCCGAACGCTCCGTGCGGACGCGTTCAAAGCCGAGCGGCAGCGATGCGAGAAGCCCGAGAGCGACCAGCGCCCAGAGCACCCGCACCGCGAGTTGATTCCACTTTTGGTAACGTTCCAAAGCGTAACAGCCCCTATCCGTCCACGCGGGCCATGACGGTTTGCGTCATGGCGTCGAGCAGACGGAGGGATTCCTCGGCCGACCCGCCTTTTACCGCAAAGTACACTTTGATTTTCGGTTCGGTGCCGGACGGCCGGAGCGTGAACCAGGAGCCGTCGGCGAGAATGTATTTCAGCACGTTCTCCTTCGGCAGGCCCTGAATGCCCAAGGAGTAATCCAGCACCTCGGTGACGGCTGCGCCGTTCAGCTCGGCCGGCGGATTCTGCCGCCAGTCTTCCATGATGCCGCGGATGCGGGCCACGCCTTCCATGCCCTTAAGCGTGCGCGATTCCAGTCGCTCCATGAAGAAACCGAACTTGCCGTACAGCTCCAGCAGGACGTCATAAAGCGTTTTGCCCTGTTTTTTGTAATAGGCGGCCGCTTCGCAGATCAGCATGGAAGCGATAACCGCGTCTTTGTCGCGCGCGTAATTGCCGGCCAGGTAGCCGTAGCTTTCCTCGTAGCCGAACAGGAACGTGTGCGCGCCGGTCTTTTCGAATTCGGTCATTTTTTCGCCAATGTATTTGAAGCCGGTCAGGGTGTCGATGACGTCCACGCCGAAGCTGCGGGCGATGGTCGCGCCCATTTCGCTGGTCACGATCGTCTTGATGACCACCCCGTTGGCCGGAATGGCTCCCCGCTCCTTCAGGCTGCTCAGGAAGTAATGCACCATGATGGCGCCCGACTGGTTGCCGGTCAGCACGGTGTATTCGCCCGACGCGTCGCGGACGACCGCGCCCACCCGGTCGCAGTCCGGGTCCGTGCCGATGATGATGTCGGCGTCAACCGATTTGCCGAGCTTCACCGCCAGCTCGAACGCGGCCCGCTCTTCCGGGTTGGGCGATTTGACGGTGGAGAACAGCGGGTCCGGCTTCTCCTGCTCCGGCACCACGTAGACCTGATTGAAGCCGATTTCCTGCAGCACCCGTCGGACGCTCAGGTTTCCGGCGCCATGCAGCGGCGTGTACACGATTTTGACCTTGTCGCCCATTTCCCGCGCCGTTTGCGGGTTCGGGCTGACCGCCGTGACGGCGGCTATGTATTCCCGGTCGATGTCTTCCCCGAGCCAATGCAGCAGGCCGCGGTCCTCGGCTTCCTTCCGGTCCATACGCCGTACGGAGGAGAACAGATCGAGGCCGGCGATCTCCGCAATGACCTGACGCGCTGCGTCGGATACCATTTGGCCGCCGTCCGGACCGTATACCTTATAGCCGTTGTACTCCGGCGGGTTATGGCTGGCCGTGACCACGATCCCCGCGGACGCGTCAAGCTTGCGGACGGCAAACGACAGCTCGGGCGTCGGGCGCAGCGATTCGAAAAGATGCGCTTCGATGCCGTTGGCGGCGAGCACCAGCGCGGCTTCCAGCGCGAATTCCGGCGACATGTTGCGCGAGTCGTACGCGATCGCAACGGAATGCTTGCGGCTGGCGTCCTTCAGCAGGTATTGGGCCAGGCCTTGGGAAGCCCGCGCTACCGTGTAAAGGTTCATCCGGTTCGTACCGGCGCCGATCACCCCGCGCATGCCCCCCGTGCCGAACTCCAGGTCGCGGTAAAAACGGTCCTCGATCTCCTTATCTTGGCCCTTCAGCGCTTCCAGCTCCGCTTTGGTGGCAGCATCCCCGTTTTCCAGCCACAGCCGGTACTCGTTCTCTATCCGTTCATTTGCACTCATGGTTAACTCCTCCTTGGCATTCTTTCTTAATATGTGCAGGGCCCGAAATCATAAGCCGCGCCGTGACGCCGCTTGCCGGTGCCCGCTTCAACCGTCCATCCCATGCGGATGCATGCCGCACTGCCGGTCCTCCGGCGGCGGCAAGTTATCCGTCCGTCCTCAGGCGTCTTCCACCGGCCGGTCGACCAGCGCAAACATCAGCTCGCCCTCGGCGACAAGACGGTCGCCGACCTTGGCCGTGCCGGTCCCTTTGCCAATCGTGCCCTTCAAACGGGTTACGTTCATCTCCAGCGTCAGCGTATCGCCGGGGAACACCTGGCCGCGGAATCGGAAATTGTCGATGCCCGCCAGCAGCCCGAGCTTGTTTTGCCCTGCGTCCGACTGAAGAATCGCCACCGCGCCGACCTGGGCCAGAGCCTCGGTGATCAGCACGCCCGGCATAACCGGATACCCCGGAAAATGCCCTTGAAAAAACGGCTCGTTAATCGTCACGTTTTTGATGCCGACGGCCCGTTTGCCCTCCTCTACCTCCAAAATGCGGTCAACCAGCAAAAACGGATATCGGTGCGGTAGAATCTGCTGCACCTGTTTGGCTTCGTACATGAACGTTTGTCCCCTTTCCGGGCGCCGCGCTTGCATAACTTGGCAAGCTTGCACCTAAACTAGAACTATCCCTTCCCGAACTGCAGGCGGGAAGGTTGAGATAAAGGAGCATGCCGCCGGGCGGGGCGGGTGCTCCTTTCCATATTCGCCCGAACGCTTGCGGCGGTCACGGGCTTTCCCGGTTGACTTTGCGCACCGACACGAAATAGATCAAGCTGGTTACGAAAGAAAAAGCGATCACGCTCCAGAAAAACGGCACGGCAAAGTCCAGCTTCAGCACGATAAAAAGAATTGCCGCGTAAAAAAGCACCGTGGTCAGCTTCCCCATCGCATTGGCGGGGACGGTTTTTTTGCCCCGGACCTTAAACACGAAGGCTCCGACAATCATGCCGGCGTCGCGCAGCACAAAAGCGGCCGCCGCCAGCCATGGGATCCAGCGGGCATACAGCAGAGAGAAGATGACGGCCAGCATCATCAGCTTGTCCGCCAGAGGATCGAGCAGCGAGCCGAGTTCCGTTACCTGTTTTCGTTTGCGGGCGATATAGCCGTCCAGCACATCCGTAAGCCCCGCCAGCAGCATGACTAAAAAAGCATACGTTTCATAGCCGCTAAAAAAGATATACAAGTACACGGGAATCATGAAAAAACGCAGCAGTGTCAAGACATTCGGCAAGCTCAATTCCCTTACGCTCCTCGCCCTGGATTTCCATCCCTTCATTATACCTGTGAACCCGCGAAAAAAAAACTCCCCGGAGAGGGAGCCTGAATCAAGGCGCAAAAATAAGATCAAACGCATGCTTCCACGTTTCCATTTGCCACATATCGGACGACGGCTGCTTGCCCAAATAGACATAGCCGATGGCAAGCCCCGCAAACAAACCCAAAAAGCACAAGAACAGAACCACCAGCTTCCCGATGTAGCGGAACTTCTTCTTTTTCCGCGGCTTCGGCTCCTTGCGGCCGGCGTCCTTCCCCCCGCCCGGTCCGTCTCCGGACCCTCCGCCCTTTTTGGGCTGGGTCTGGACCGGCTTGTTCGCCGGTTGAGTGGCGCCGGGGCGCGGTTTGTTATCATTCATTTGATACATGCCTTACCTCCTTGCCGCCTCCCTTAAGCCCGGAGGTTGTTGGCCAGGTTCATCATCGTATCGGACGACGAGACCGCTCGGGCATTCAGCTGATAGGCGCGCTGCACCAACAGAAGCTCCGCCATCTCGTCTGCCATGTTGACGTTGGACTGTTCAAGCCAACCTTGCCGGACTCCGATGGGCATCGCCAGCGTCCGGTCCGGGGAATCCGCATTAAAGTCGGCGGGATAGGCCGCGTCACGGACCACTTGGGCCGCGGCGTTGTCCACATCCCGGGGAACGATATATAAATTGTCGCCGATCTGCTGCAGGAACTGCGGCTTGGCTGCCACCACCAGCTTCAAACGGCCGACGACGGTGCCCTGCCCGGATGCCTCTTCGGGATACGCGGTTACCGTGCCGTCGTTTGCAATCTTGATGGTCTGGCCGTTCGGAACCAGAATCGGCCCGGCCGTTTCCTGGCCGTTCTGCTGGCGGATCAAGCCCTGGACGACATGGCCGTCCCGGGTCGTCAGCGCCATGCGGCCGGGGTTGCCGGCAAGCGGCGCCAGCTGAAAGTTGCCGTCGCGCGTATAAGCGACCTGGCCGTTCGCATTCACCTCGAACAGCGCGTCCCCTTCGATGGAGACGTCGGTCGGCAGCCCGGTTTCCTTGAGCGATCCCTGCGTCAGGTCAAACTGCACCTGGCTTAAGCGGGCGCCCCAGCTCTGGCTGTAGCCGAGCGGAGACAGCCGCCCTTCCTTCTGGAAAGGCTGCGGCTGCTGTTTGACATTCATCAGAATGTCTTCGAACGTAGCCTGCTTGCGCTTATAGCCTGTGGTATTCAAATTTGCCATATTGTCGGCCATGATGTCAAGTTTTTGCTGAAGGGCGCCCATGGACACCATCGATGTGATCAGGGAAGGGTTCATTGTTCACCTACACCTTTCCGATTTCGTTGGCCGCCCGTTCCAGGGTGCGGTCGTAATATTGCACGATCTTCTGATTGGCCTCGTAGGCCCGGAGAGCCGTGTTCATGTCGATCGTGGCCTGGGCCGCATCGACGTTCGAGCGCTCCAGATACCCTTGGCGCAGCGCCACCTGGTGGTCGTTCACCCAGCCGGCAAGCTCGGCGTTCGGCGTGTTGCCCGGCCCGTCCGTCAAAGCGGTAACCGTGCCTTCTTCGCCCGGATTGATCCGGTAGACGCCGTTTCCTTCCCGTACCAGCCGGTTCGGATCGTCCGCCACGGAAAGGAGCATGCCGACCGGGCCGCCGGCTGCGTTCTGAACCGGATTGCCCGTGATGCTGTTGACAAAGCGGCCGTCGGCCGTCGCCGTTACATCGGACAAAGGCAGCCCCGTCGCCGGGTCAACCAGCCGGAGGGGTTGTCCGTCCAGACCGAGCACCCGGTACCCGTTCGGGGTCATCAGCTCGCCCTGGTCGCTTACCGTAAAGTTCCCGTTGCGGGTGTAGCGGGTTTCGCCGTCCGGACTTTGCACCGTGAAGAACAGCTGGCGCTGGAAGACGCGGTTGCCGTCGGCGTCGAACGCCATGCCCGTTCCGCCAAAATCCAGGCCTTCCTCTTGAATGTCGGAAGCGAGGGCGAAATCAAATTTATTTTTCGTCTCCATCAGGTCGCCCTGCACGTACAAGGAGGGGTCCTCCTCCGCCAGAACGCCCGTATTGAGCCGTCCGATGGTTCGTTTTTGCCCCGGCTCGCCGTTGGTCAGGGCGATCAGCATTTCCGGAAAGGAACGGGAGATCGCATTCACCTGCTTGTAGCCCGGCGTCTGCAGATTGGCAATGTTGTTAACGACGGTATCGTGCTTGCGCTGCTCGGAAATCATCCCCGCAGCCGCCGTATAAAGACCTCTGATCATGCTATGTTCCTCCCGTCAGCCCGTTCGGCTGTCATCTCGATGCCAGGGGGCGCATCCGCGCCACTTTATCCAGGTTGTCCAGCATAATGCCCGTTCCCTTGACCACGCAGTGCATCGGGTCCTCCGCGACGATGACCGGCACCATCAGCTCGCTGGCGAGAAGCTGGTCGAGCCCGTGCAGCAGGGCGCCGCCGCCGGTAAGGATGATGCCCTTCTCGATAATGTCCGCGGCAAGCTCGGGCGGGGTTTGCTCCAGCACGCTTTTGGCCGAGGCGACGATTGCCGATATCGGCTCCAGCAGCGCCTGCCGCACCTCCAGCGAGCTGATGGAGACGGTTTGGGGCATGCCGCTCACCATATCCCGGCCCCGGATGTCCATTTCTTCGTTTTTGCCCGCCGGGCTCACCGTTCCGATCCGGACCTTGATCTCTTCCGCGGTGCGCTCGCCGATCAGCAGCTTGTCCTTGTTTTTGATATAGCGGCTGATCGCGGCGTCAAACTTGTCCCCTGCGATTTTGAGGGAGGAGGAGGTCACGATGTCCCCCATCGAAAGGACGGCCACGTCGGTCGTGCCGCCTCCGATATCGATGACCATGTTGCCGCTGGGCTGGAAAATATCCATTCCAGCCCCTACCGCGGCCGCTTTCGGCTCCTCCTCCAAAAACACTTCCCGCGCACCGCTCTTGGCGGCCGCTTCGCGAATGGCCTTTTGCTCGACCGAGGTCATGCCCGTGGGCCCGCAGATCAGGATTCGCGGATTCCGCAGCCAGGACTTGCCTCCGATCTTGGCGATAAAATACTTCAGCATGATTTCCGTCACTTCGAAGTCCGCGATCACTCCGTCCCGGAGCGGACGGATGGCAATGATGTTGCCGGGCGTCCGGCCGACCATCCGCCGGGCGTCTTCGCCGACCGCGAGCACCTTTTTGCTCTGATTCTCAATGGCGACGACGGAAGGCTCGTCGAGAACGATTCCCCGTCCTTTTACATAAATCAAAACGTTGGCTGTTCCCAGATCGATCCCGATATCCTTGCTGAGCATGTCTTGCTTTTCCTCCCCGGCCGTGTCCGCACATTTCGAGACGCCTTTGTCCCGGTATATTCCTATTATATCGGCAGAAAGCGCGCCATCGCTTATAGGATTTTTCGCCATAAAAACAAAAAATCCTCTTTTTCCAGATTTTTTGCGCGTCCATTCGCGTACGAAGACGGTTGCGGGCAAGAAAAATCAGGAATTAGCGGATACGAGTTGCTCCTGGGTTTTGTTGTATCGGGTCGATTTTTTATATTTGATTTTGGTCGCTTCTCCTCCCCTCAGATGCCGGATCGATTTGTGGTATTCCAGAATGGTTTTCACCTGATTCGCCAGGTCCGGGTTGATGTCCGGCAGCCGTTCGGTCAGGTCCTTGTGTACGGTGCTCTTGGAAACGCCGAACTCTCTCGCGATGGTGCGAACCGTGTGTTTCGTCTCCACGATGCAGCGTCCGATCTTGATGGTCCGTTCCTTGATGTAATCGTGCACTCGCCTCGCCTCCTCTTCATTCCACTTGGAATTGGTACATTATATGAGGGGCGGGCCTAGTTATGCTGTGCAGGGACAACAAATTGCGGGGGATTGTCCCTTGCGGGGCGCGGGTTTGCGGCATGCAGGGCACGCTTGGCCGCACCCGGAAGCGTTTGCTCCGCCGGCAGCGGGCAAACGCTTCAATTGCTTGCGGCGGACCGGACGGGCAAACCCATGACAAAACGGCCCTCCCGCCGTCCGGCGGAAGAGCCGTTTCCCCCTTGCGGGGCCGCTGCCAAAGGCGGCGTCTTTTGCTTACTCGGGCAAAATGTCGGCCGGGTTCAGCGCGGTTTCGCCTTGGCGGATTTCGAAGTGCAGGTGTACGCCTTCGTCCTTGCCGATTTCGTTGCGGCCGGCTTTCGCGATCACTTCGCCCTTCTTGACCATGGCGTCCTTGGCCACCTTCACGTCATCCAGGCTCTGATAGACGGTTACCAGCCCGTCGTCATGGGTGATTTCCACCAGATTGCCGACAATCGGGTCGGTTTCGACCGCCGTTACTTTGCCGCTTTTTGCAGCCAGCACGTCAAACGGCTGATTGTCTTCCCGCGCCAGGTCGATCCCGGTGTTCGGGTAAAGCGTGTCGCCGTACTGCATCATGGCCGCCGCTTTTTCTTCCGCGCTGGCGGAAGCTTCGTAGAAGGACCCGACCGTGTTCAGTTCGGCCTTGTCCGCTACCGGCCACTCGATGTCCTCGATGTTCACGTTGGCGGGGAGAGCGTCGGCGTCGCCGGTTTCCGCGGCTTGCTGGCCGGTTTGCCCGGTCTGCAGGCCGAGGTCCTTGCTCGTCACGGTATCGTCGCCGGAGCGCTGATACACCCACATCAACGAAAAGATGATAGCCGCCGCTGCCAGATAGATTGCCGGGTAGACCCATCTCTTGGACAGAAGTCTTTTCCAGGCCGAAGCAGGTTTGGCCGTGCGTCCCTCCCCTGCAGTTTGGGGAGTTTCTTGCGAAAGGGGCTGATTTTCCTGATTCTCTTTCATTGTTCATATCACCTCATCCCCCATTGTTGCCAGAATGGAAGCTTTTATACGCGAGGCGATAGAAGGTTTCAAAGATTAGTTGGCGGCGGCTTCCAGAAACGGGCCGGCGTCTTCGATCCGGCTGCCGGGGTAATAGTGGGCGGTGATAGCTTCGGCGGCTTTGCCAGCCTTGGCCATCCCGTTGGCCCCCCACTGGCTCATGCCGACGCCGTGCCCGTTGCCGTATGTGGTGACGGCGATCTCGTCCCCTTGCAGCTCCCAGGCAAAGCACGAGGACCGCAGCCCCAGTTTCTCGCGGACTTCGCGTCCGGTGAAGGTATGGCCGCCCAAGCGCAAACGCGCGATGCGCCTGCCTTCGGTCCAGGCCTCCACCTTCATCGAAGCCAGCGCCGACGGGCTCACCGCCCCGCCGAGCCCAAGCTTCTCCAGAAACGCATTCTTTGAAAACACCTCGGTCCGGCGATAGGCGGGCGACTGCTTGTCCCACGGGCTTTCCACGCTGCGGAGGTACGGCTCTTCCACATTCCAGTAGTCTTCCGAATTTTCCGTGTAGCCGTTGCCCACCGAAAAAAAGACGGCGTTGACCGGCTTGCCTTCATAGGTAAGGATTTGCCCGGCCGTCTCCTCGACCGCCCGGCGCAGCTTGGCGACGTTCTCGCGGTACAGTGCCGGCTGCCATTTCCGCTGAAGCTCCTCGGAGGAGAGAAAGACCTGGTGGTCCACCGTGTCGGTCACCCAGGCGCCGCTCGCCGGAACGCCGCTGAAATCGCGGTCCGTCCAGCGCCGCACGATGTACGTGCGCGCCGCCAGCGCCTGCGCCTTCAGCGCCTCCGGCTCGAAATCGGCGGGCATTTCCGCCGCCAGCACGCCCAAAACGTAGTCCTCCAGCGGCACGCGGTCGACTTTGTGCTGCTTGGTCAGGTACACCGGCACGATCACGGACGCGGCGGCCGACCGGCTTTTTGCGGCGGCGTCCGCCGGTGCCGCGGATGGAGCGGCGCCCTTGCCGACGCCGGGCAAAACCCCGGGGGCCGGGCTGGCCGCTTGGGTGCCGGGACCGGCGGGACGCGGCGGCTCGTCCGCCTGCTGGCGGAGGAGCCCGATCGCGACGACCAGAATGGCGGACACCAGCGCAAGGCCGGCGGCGGCCGGCAGGAGCGGCGGATACCCGCGCAGCCGCCAGAAGGCTGTGCGCGGGACCGGCGTGCGGGCGCGGGACTCGGGTTGGCCGACCTGAAAGCCGACCACCCGGGGAAGCCGGGGGAAGCGCGGACGCCGAAGCCAGGCGAAGCGAGGCAACAGGCGGGGCCGCCGGGCCGCGCCTGTTCTGGCAGCCGGACGAAAATGCCTGGCAAATGGAAGACTTGAACGTTTCCAGCCCGATTTAAGGCGCGCGAAGGCCCGGCCCGGACGAAGCCGGCGGCGAGGCGGGCGGCGGAAGGGTTGAAGGTGCATGGGAGACGCCCCCTTTCGGATTCTCTCTTTTTCTGAACACACTATCAGTCTATGAAAGAATCCGGTTTGGTATAACCGGCGGCGTCATTTTTTTGAAGCGGATCGGACCATTCGGCTGAGTGGCTGCATAAAAAAGGCATGCGCGTCCGCCGCGCATGCCCTTTCTTTCCTGCTTATTCGCCTGCCGCCCCCGAAGCCGGGGGCCAGAATAATTCGGCGCACACCGGGTAGTGATCCGACGGGTACCGTCCCTCGTAGCGGCCCCGGTCGATGATGGCGCTCCGCGTCTCCACCTCCGGCGTGGTATAGATGTAGTCGATCAGATCGCCGGTCTCCCCGCCCCGGAAGTTGTGGAAGGTGCAGCCCGCGTTTGCCGCGCCGCCTGACAGAACGGCGTAAGCGCTGCGGTAACCCGCCTGCTCGAGCTCACGGATGACCCGATGCTCCGGCTTCACGTTGAAGTCTCCGGTAAGGATAACGGGGAGTCCGGTCTCCTGCCGAAAGCGGACCATGCGCGCGCGGATCAGCGCCATGCCGTTTACCTGCGCCTCTTCGCTGATATGGTCGAGGTGCGTATTAAACACCGCGAGCTCCCCCGTCCCGCCGGAGGCCCCAAACCGGGCCCAGGTGCACATGCGGGGGTAATCGGCGCCCCAGCCGAGAAAGCCAAGCCGGTCGGGCGACTCCGAAAGGCCGAAGTTCCCCGTATCAAGCAGCTTCCATTTGCGCTCGTTATAAAAAATGGCGCAATGCTCGTCCTCCTGTCCGCCTTTGCGGCCTTCCCCCGTCCACCGGTACCCCGGAAGCCGGGCCTCCAGCTCCTCCAGCATGAAGCGCCGGCCCTCCTGCGTGCCGATAAAATCGGGCCCGTGCTTCTGAATGGCCGCCGCCGCTGCGGAGGGCCGACGGCTCCATGCATTGTCTCCATCCGATTCCACCATCACCCGAAGGTTGAAGGTCATCGCTTTGATTGCCGTCATCTTTATGCCCCTTCTGCCGAACGGCACGAATCATTATCAGCCGCGTATTTTGTCAACCGACGCTCCTTCGATGAGCTTGACGTAAACCCGCTCGTGCTCCACCGGTTCGCCCGAGATCAGCTTCACCAGCTGCTGGGAGGCCAGTTCCCCCCAGCGCTGCTTGGAATACTCGATGGTGGCAAGCCGCGGGCTCAGGTAGTGCGAGACTTCGATATTGTCGAAGCCGATGACGTGCAGATCCCGGCCGATGCGAAGCCCGGTGTCCGCCAGGCGCTTGTACAAGCCGATGGCCATTTCGTCATTCAGGCAGAAGACCGCCGCCGGCTCCGTGTACTCGCCCAGAATTCGCTCCGCCGCCTGCACGCCCCCGCTTTTTTTGAAGTCGCCGGGAAGCTCGATAATCTCGACATCGGCCCGCTCGGCCGTCAGCCGGACGGCTTTCATCCGCTGGATCGAGTCGAAGGAGCCTTCCGGTCCGGTAACGACGTAAATCTTCCGGTGCCCGTTATCCAGCAGATGATCCATGGCAAGGGTCGCCCCCGCTTTGTTGTCGAGAAGCACCTGATTGATGTTCGGATGCTCCAGCTCCCGGTCCAGCACCACGATCTTGTGGCCGAGGTCGGCGTACTGCAGCAGTTCCTCGCTTTCGAAGGCTTGATCGAGAATCACCGCGCCGTCGATCATGCGCTCGGGCAGCATCCGGTGGGATTGCTTTCCGCTGCAGACGATGAGGTCGTAACCGAGCGCGTTGCTGACTTCCTTCATGCCGTGCTGGAGGTCTCCGTAGACATCGCCGCGGAAATCCGTCAGAAACACACCGATGATCTTCGTTTCGCGCTTCTTGAGGTTTCGTGCGGAAGCGTTCGGGACATAATTGAGCTCGCGCGCAATTTCCAAAATCCTTGCGCTCGTTTCGTCCGTCACCTTGTCGCTGCCGTTCAGCGCGTAGGAAACCGTCGAGATGGAGACATTGGCTTTTTTGGCGATGTCTTTAATACTGACCATGTTTTCGCTCCTTACTTCTATGCAAAAGCAAACTGCGGCAGCCGGTCGGATTAAGCAAACAGCTCAATGACGGCCTTCCCTTGCCCTGCAAGCTTTTCAAACTCCTGGCGCGGGATGCGCAAGGCTCCCTCGCGGTACGGGTTCGCCATGCGCTCGCCCGCCGCTTCGACTCCATTGACGACTGCCTTCCGGATCGGCCCGCCGGTGCCCCGGTAACGGAACACCGTCTCGCGCCCGGCGTAATCAAACCGGAATTCCATGCCCGCGAGCCCGGCCGGCAGAACCGGATCCAGCACCAGGTCGCCTTCCAGCTGGCGGACGCCGAGAGCGGCGGAAATCAGCTGGTTCATGTAGATGCCCGGGCCGCTGGAATAAATCCGCCAGCCTCCCTTTACGGGGACGCTTCCGGTCCGCAGCTCGCCGAAGCGCTCCTGCGCTTCGTACCGGGTGTTGAACTTGCCGTCCGAGCTGCTGAAATAAGCATTGCTCTGCCGCGGCTCCGCATTCGGGACAACCTCCGCGATGCCGACCGGGTTGATCGCCTCCAGCCCGCTCCATACGTCGTCCGCATGGCCGAGCTTGGCCATCGCTTCCACGTAACGGATGTGGGCATGCACGTACTGCAGCCCCACCTCGCGGCCAAAGTTGGCGGCCTGCTCGGCCCGCTTGAAGTGCGTGCTTACGCCGCCGGCATAGTGGGCCGGCCGGTTCATCAGGCGAACGCCGTCCGGGCAGCGAAATTTCTCCTGGATCAGCCGGTAATGGGCCGCCGCCTGCTCGCCGTCCAGCAGCTCGGCGATGATGCTCCGGGTCATGGGCAGCAGCCGGTAATGAATGCCGGTTTCCGTGTCGCTCGGATGAAGCATGAGCTTTCCGTTCTGCGGATCCTCCAGGTAAAGGAAGCCCGGGATAACCTCTGTTTGCAGCATGTACCGGTTGAAATCCTCGCGGATCGCGGCCGACATGCCGCGGAGCTCGGCGGACATCGCGTCGTCCGTGCCGCCCAACACCTCGGCGAGCCGCGTAACGGCTTGGTAAGTCAGCGCCACGGTCCAGCTGCTGACCATGTACCGCTTCAGCTGGGCGTTCGCCGGCTGGAGGGTGTCGTCCCAATCTCCGTCGCCGTAGGATGATAAATGAGTGCCATGCAGAAAATGGCTGCGGATGTAGGCCAGTTCTTTTTTTGCATGGTCGAGAAGGGTCGCGCGTGTTGCGGTGAAGCCGAAGCCGTCTTTTACGGTATAGGGCACCTCGTCCTGCAAAATGGAACGGTCCCCGGTCACGGCAATGTAATCGGCCAGCACCTTCAGCGGCCAGACGATGATGTCGCCATGGCTTTCCGCCTGCTGAATGGCGCTGTACCGGTCGAACATAAACCACTGCGGCCAATTGCCGTCGTCTTCGTATTGATGGGCGTATACCATTCGGAGGATGTCCCGGACCTGCCCGTATTTTTGCGTGGCCATGAAATACTCCGCCGGGCCTTGGCAAACGTCCCGGGTTCCCCAGGCCGCTCCGCCGTATTGCTCGAGGCCATGGGGCACCGAGTAGTGCACCAGCATGTTGTGGGTATACCACCAGGCCAGCGCGTTCACCTTGAACAGCCGGTTGTCGGTCCGCTCCGGCATGGAGAGCCGGAAGCCGTTCATCACCCCGGACAGGAATTCGCGGTAGGCCTCGATTTCTTCCTCCGCTCCGCGAATGGAAGCCGCCGGCTCCGCCTCGTCCAGCGCGCCCCGCACCGTCATCGTCCACTCGGCGCTTTCCGCCAGGCGGAGCACCGCAAGCGAAGCGCAGCCCCGCGCGACTCCTTCCGCCAGAAAGGTTTCATCGGCGGCTTCCGCCGACGCTCCCTCCACCCGCAGCGTATAGCGCAAATGTGGATAGTGCGACCGGCTGAGAGCCGCGGGATCGGCCCGAAAAACCCATTCGCCGTTTTCCTCGCTCCGGTGAATCGGATGCTCGTATTCGTTCACGTCCATAATGACCTGATTGGTAACCAGGTACCGGTAAGCCTTGCCGCTTTCCGAACGGACGTGCAGCCGGAGCTCGGGGGAATCCGCCGATGTCCAGTTTGTTACAATCAGCGCATCTTGTTCCATTATATAGTACCACCGGACGTAGTTGAACCCGATTTCCCATAGAGAAGGCATCGCCAGAAGACAAAATTCGCCATTTTGTTCGATATACAGCCGCTGCCCCGAGGTTTTGGAGACGTTCAGCGCCCCGCGGACATTGCTCAGCATCTTGTTGAAATTGGTATTGCCGATGACCAGATGCGAGTTGAACACCCCGAACATGTACGAGGTGGAGGTCAGAGCCGGCCGGCCCAGCTCCACGTTGTCGCCGCTCATCAGAATATGGCCGTGGGGACGTTCGACCCGCAGCTCTTTTTCTTTCAGAACCACATGCTCATAGGTTTCCGTAAAAAAGGCGGCCAGCTTGCCGTCGATATATTCCGCCTGATGCCGGCTGTCCGCCGGAAACAGCTGCTCCAGCTTCTCCTCCGGCACGGACAAGGTACGCAGCGGCCGGCCGATAACCGGGCGAAGCGACGCTTTGGCAGCGGGACGCGCACTGGCCGGACGCGCCGGCTGTCCCGCAAAGCCGGCTTCGTAAGCTTCCCATGCCGCGGCGAGCCGGTCGGCGTATTCCAGCCCGGATATGGCCGCCGGGTGATCCGCTTCCGCCAGGCCGTAGAACACAAAACGCGCCTCTCCCCTCAGGGACACCTTATCCGATTGCAGCGCCGTATAGGCGAATTCGTATTGGTAGACTTCATTCGCCAGCCGCTCGCTGAGCAGGCCTGCCGGCTCGTCGGTTTCTTTATAGGCCAACCCGAAGAATTGGAAGCCGTCGGTGGAGAAGCCCGCTGCGCGTGTAAGCGAACCCTGCTGCAGGTAGGGAAACGCTCCTCCCTGGGGCATGTTCTGCCGCGAGCAGACGACAAATCCTTTGGCAGGATCTTCAAAGACGGCATGGTCGATGTATTGCGACAAGTAAGCCTCGTTGCTGCGGACCGCTCCTTGGTCGGCGAGCCCGATATCCTGTCCGTACACGACATCGATCGTTCCGTGTTCGCCCTTTACCGTGACGTCCCAAAACCAGACGTTATGCTCCGTCGGGGCGAACCGGACGCGGTACTCGATCCCCGCCGCGCAGCCTTCCCACACGGCAAAGGCGTTTCCGCAGGAAAACCGGCTGCCCGAGCGGATGCCGAGTAGCGGATAATAGGCAATTTCGCCCGCTTCGTAAACGCGCAGATACAGATTGTTCAGCGACCCGTCGATCGGATTGGTCAACTGCTGGTTAAGCATGGTCCGGCCGTTCTCGGCCAGGTACAGATCGCCGCTGTTCCAGAAGGTAAAGGCCAGACTGCCGGCCCCGATGACCGTTTGCGATGTTGCCAGGGTTGTCATGAGTATGTGATTCCTCCTATCCGGAACCCCGTTCCGTTTTCTTCCGAACCCGGAACGGCGGGCCCTGGGCAGCTGCTGCTGCTTCTATGCTGATTCGATTCAGACCAGACGAAAGTCCGCTTCCCGGGTGTCCCGGCTGTTCGGACCGACATAAAGACGGAATGCGCCCGGGTCGCTGGAAAAGCGCAGATCGGAATGGTGATACCTCAGCTGCTCTTCCGTCAAGGTGAACGATGCCGTCCCGGTTTCCCCGGGCGCCAGCTCAAGCCGGACAAAATCCTTCAGCTCCCGCACCGGGCGGACCACCTCGCCCGCCAGATCGCGGACATACAGCTGAACGGTCTCCACCCCGGCTTTGGCGCCGGTATTGGTAACGGACACCCGCACGTCAAGCGGAGCATCCTTCGCCATCCGGTCGGCGCCGAGCACCAGCTCGCCGTACTCGAATGTCGTGTAAGACAAGCCGAAGCCAAAAGGCAGAAGCGGCTCGTTCGGGCTGTCGATGTATTTGGAGACATACCGCTCATCGCTGTCCGCCTTAAGGGGACGGCCCGTGTTGAAGCGGTTGTAATGAACCGGAATTTGTCCGACGGACCGCGGGAAGGACATGGACAGCCGGCCGGAGGGGTTCACGCGGCCGAGCAGCAGATCGGCAACCGCCGCGCCGCCTTCGACACCGGGGAACCAGGCTTCCAGCACGGCGTCCGCTTCTTCATACACGCCGGTCAGGTCCAGCGGCCGGCCGTTGAAGAGCACAACGGCGAACGGCTTGCCCATGGCGGCGACGCGGCGGACCAGCTCCAGCTGAGCTTCCGGAAGCCGGATGTCGGTCCGCGAGGCTCCTTCGCCGCTCATGGCGGCGTCTTCGCCGAGGGCCAGGACCGCCACCTCCGCCGCTTCCGCGGCCGCCAGCATGGCGTCAAGCTCGGCGGCGGAGATGGCCTCCACGCCGCACCCGGCTGTGACCAGGCGTCCGCCCTCCATTCGCTCGCGCAAGGCGGTCCCGAGCGGCACCGCGTCCCGGCGGTCGCCCACGCAGGACCACCAGCCGAGGATGTCGTTGCTTTCGGCGTAGGGACCGATCAGCGCCACGCGGGCATCGGGCCGCAGCGGCAGCGTGCCGCCGTTTTTCAGGAGCACGCTTGAGGCCGCGGCCAGCTCGTAGGCCGCCTGCCGGTGCTCCTTGCAGAGCAGCACTTCCTTTTCCCGCTCCGGATCCGCTCCCCGCAGCGGGTTTTCAAACAGCCCGAGCTTCTCCTTCAATTGAAGAATCCGCAAAACCGCTTCGTCGATCCATTTTTCCTCGACTTCTCCCTTTTCCACCAGGTCCGGCAGATGATGCACGTAGCAGGGGGTCATCATTTCAATGTCAATGCCGGCGCGGATGGCCCGAAGCGCCGCTTCCCGGTCGTCTTCGCAGGCGCCGTGCGCGATCATTTCCCGGATGGACGCCCAGTCGGAGATAATCACGCCGTCAAACTGCCATTCGCCGCGCAGGATGCCGCGCATCAGCTTCTCGTTTCCGCTGGCCGGAATCCCGTCCACGGTATTGAAGGAAGCCATTACCAGCGCACAGCCTTCCTCGACCGCCGCCTTGTAGGAAGGCAAGTAATATTCGCGTAGGCTGCGTTCGGACATGTCCACGGTGTTGTATTCCCGGCCGCCCTCCGGCGCCCCGTAAGCCGCAAAATGCTTCACGCAGGAGGCAAGCCGTTCCTTGTCGGCCTTCAGGTCGCTTCCCTGGTAACCGCGAACGAACGCGCGGGCGAACAGACTGTTCAGGTACGGATCTTCTCCCGTCGATTCCAGGACGCGCCCCCAGCGGGGGTCGCGCACCAGATCGACCATGGGGGCAAAGGTCACGTGAATGCCGGAAACGGCCGATTCCCGGGCCGCAATCTCCGCGCTCCGTTCCGCAAGCGGGAGGTTCCAGGAGCATCCGATCGCAAGAGGAACCGGAAAGATGGTTTTGAACCCGTGCACGACATCCGCCATAAAAAGCAGCGGAATACCGAGCCGGTTTTTCTGCAAATGGTTGTTCTGAACTTCAATGATCGTCGCCGCGCCCGACAGGTTGAGGGCGGAGCCGCTGGCATTCACCACCGCCTCGTCCACGCCGAGCTCTTCCATCGGCCCCGTGAGCAGATCCTTGTCGCGGTACCCTTCGTAAAAAGCGCCGGTAAGCTGGAGCAATTGGGCGTACTTCTCTTCTCTTGTCATTTGCCTGACCAGGTCAAGCAATGCTCCTTCCTTCATCGCTTCCCCTCCGTGATCCGAGCCGCCGGGCTTTGGAGCCCGCGGCGTTTTTCTCTCGTTTAAGGCAAGAACCCGGCCATCGCGCGGAAGATCCATCGCAAACCGGGTTCCGACCGGAGGGCCCGGGGGAGAAAGGCTTCTCCCCCGCCCATTGCCATGCACGTTTATTTTTTCATGTTGTTCAATTCATCAAGAACCGGCTGCACGAGCGACATTTTGCTATCTACCCATTTCTTCCAGTTTGCTTCGAGATCGCCCGGCTGGAGAATCAGGTTGGTGTATTCGGTCGCATAATCAAAGCTGGCCTGATTCTTGGCCTTGGAGTCGTAGAGCTGCACGTCCCAATCGTATTCGGCCATTTTGCCGCCCTCGGAGCTCAGCTTGGCTTTTTCCTGGAAGAGCTCTACCGCCCGGTCCCGGTACTCCTTTTTGATAAGGGGGTTGATGATGCTGAAGTCGTCGCCCAGAACGTACAGTCCCTCGAACCGGCTCGGATACTTGTCTTCCAGAGTGGTTCCTTCCGGCAGCAGGCTGACCAGCTGGTTGTTCTCGTCGTATTTCCAGTCCGTCCCTTCAAAGCCCATGTTCAGGAACAGCTGGCCTTCTTTGCTGACGGAGTAATCCATCAAGTCCATGATCCGTTCGAACTTGGCTTGTTCGATGTTCGGGTTAAAGATCAGAGCGGACCAGAAGTTGGCTTGCTCCAGGTTGCGGTACTTGCCGTCGTCGCCGGTGACAAGCGCCGTGTGCACGAGCTCGTCGCTGTTGACGCCCAGGTTTTTCTTCATATTCGTATCCAAATCCTGACGGTAGGAAGCCAGGCCGCCCAGGCTCATGATCCCGGCAACGCCGTTTACGCGGAACTTGTCGGTGCCTTCGCTGTTTTTCCAGGTGTAGAACTCCGGATCAAGCAGCTGCTCCTTGAAGGCTTGCTGCATGACCTTCAAACCGGTCAGGGTTTCCGGATCGGCCGGGCCCCAGTGGTAATTTCCGTCTTCGCCTTTGTAAAACGCGGATTCCACACGGGAATGCTCGCTGTTGGCCATGATAAAGTTGGTCAGAGCATCGGCCGAGTTATAAGCGATCGGAACCAGCTTGTCGCCGGCCTTGCCGGGGTCCTTCTCCTTCACCAGGCGGGCGTAGTCGTTCAGCTCGCTCGTGGTGTAAACATTCTTCAGTTCAAATCCGACCGCTTCCGCCCAGTCCTTGCGAAGGGCGATAACGCCGATTTGGTTCAGCAGCGGATCGGCCGGCTTGTTCTCGTAATAAACCGGGCGGGGCAAAATATACGTTCCGCCGGTCAGCTCCTCCAGCTTGTCGCCAAGGCCGGTAAGCTTGTACGCGGCTGCGACGTTCGGCCAGCGCTCTTTCCAGTCGTCCGGGAACTTGTAGAGCAGCCCTTGGTCGATGTAGTTCATGGCGTCGCCGTGAACATAGTTCCAGACGGCTACATCCGGAAGGTCGCCGGAGTTGATCCAGAGGCGGAGCTTCTCGGCCCAGGAATCCCATTCAATATAGTTGTAATCCCATTTGAGGTTGAATTTGTCCATCCAGAACTTGTGGAACTCGTTGTCAAGCTGGCCGTCCTTGAGGTTGGTCAGGTTCGCGGCGGAAATGGTGAGCTGCGTTTTGTAATTGCCGTTTTCATCCTTCGCATTGCCGTCCGAAGCGTCCGATCCGCCCTTGGAGCAGGCGGTCAAAACCAGCATCAGACTCATCGCGCTTGCCAGAAGCACTTTGCCGGACATCTTCCATTTCGTTTTCATGCTTTTTCCCCCATGTCTCATAATGGTTTTGGCTGGCCTTGCTTGTTTGTATGGATCAGGTCTTGATAGCCCCTGTCAATACCCCTTTGGCGAAATGCTTTTGCAGAAGCGGGAAGAAGCACATGATGGGCACCATGGTGACGAAAACGGCCGCCATCTTCATCCCCATCGAAAATTGGCCCTTCCCGATCTGGTCGACGCTGGACGCGTTGGATGCGTTCGTTGCCGATTCCACGATGATGGCGCGCAGCACGTTTTGCAGCGGTAGCTGCTCGGCCTTTCGCAGGAAGATCATCGCGTCGTACCAGCTGTTCCAGAACCCGACCCCGTAAAAGAGGGCGATGGTCGCGATAATCGGAGCGGAAAGCGGCAGGACCACCTGCGCCAAAATTCTCCACTCGCCCGCTCCGTCGAGACGGGCCGACTCCATCAGCGATTCCGGCAAACTGTAGAAGTAGTTCATCATCAGGATCATATTAAAGGCGCTGAAGCTGCCGACCAGAATGACCGACCATAACGAGCCGGTGAGGCTCAGCGATTTCATGACTAGGTACAACGGGACAATCCCGCCGTTAAAAATCATCGTGAACAGCACGAGGAAGAAGAAAAGCTTCTTGCCGGGAAAAGCGGGCCGGCTCAGGCCGTACGCCAGGCTGGTGGTCAGGAACAGGCTCAGCGGCAGGCCGGCCGCAAGCAGTTTGATCGTGTTCCAGTATCCCGTCAGAATGGTCCCGTCCGCAAACAGCGCTTTATAGGAATCCAGGGTCGGATTCTTCGGAAACATCAACAGCGGGTTGTCTGCGTATTCCTTCGGCGTGGCGAGCGATATCATGATCACGTTCCAGAAGGGAATCAGGATCAGGAGCGCCGCGATCAGCATGATGACAAAGATCACGATGTCCACGGCGGACATTTTCTTCCCGAAGCCGTATTTGGCGGTGCGGGCATTACTCATCTGGACCTTCTCCTTTCTATGGCCGGCTTACTTGAACAGTCCGTCTCCACCCAGCAGCTTGGCGCCCCGGTCGGCCAGAAGCAGGAGGGCCATGTTCACCAGAGAGCGGAACAAACTGACGGCGGTCGAGAAGGAGAAGTCGGTGGCGGACTGGAACGTAATCCGGTAGATGTACACGTCGAGCACTTCCGATACGTTCTTTGTAGCGGCGTTCGCCAGATTGAAGATTTGGTCGAAGCCCGAGGACATCAGCCCGCCGACGCTCAGAATGAACATGACCACGATGGTCGGCAGGATGTTCGGAAGCGTGATGCGGAACATCTGCTGCATCCGCGACGCTCCGTCGATTTGCGCGGATTCGTATTGGTCCTGGTCGATGCCGGAAATGGCGGCCAGGTAGATGATCGCGCCCCAGCCGGTCGACTTCCAGACATCCGTGAGAATCAGCATCGGGAGAAACGTGGATTCCGAGCCTAGGAAGTTGATAGCCGGCAGGCCGAGCAAAGCGAGCGTGCTGTTCACCAGCCCGTCATAGGACAAAACGTTGATGACAATCCCGGACACGATAATCCAGGACAGGAACTGCGGAAAGGTGAAGATCGTTTGAAACAGCTTGCTGGCCCGGCGCATTCTCATTTCATTGAGCAAAAGAGCGACCAGGATGGGAAACGGAAACTGAATGATGAGCTTCAAAATGTTAATGTACAGCGTCCGCCATACCGCCGCGGCAAAGTTGGGATCGCGGAAAACATACTCGAAATTTTCCAGGCCGACCCAGGGGCTCGCCCATATGCCGAGATTCGCCTTGTAATCCTTAAAGGCGAGCGACAAGCCGCCCATCGGCATGTAGGCGAACAGGAACAGCCAGACAAGGCCTGGAATCAGAAGCGTGTAGACCATCCGGTTTTTCCAGATTTCCGCCAATAGCCGACCCCGTTTGAATCGTGTCTTTTTCTCCGGCCCTAAGGCAGCTGATTTCACGTGCATGCACCTCTTTCTTCTTCTCCCGGCTCCTCCGGCGGAGCCCGAACCGTTCTCCCGCCAAAACCGGCAGTCGGATTGCAACCGCTTTCCGGAGACCGCTTGCATAACGGGTTCCTAGCACCGATACAAGCAACCGCCAAACGATTTTCTCCATCCGCCGAAAAAGCAAACCCGCTCTTTTTCCTCTCAAAAACCCCTAATAATCGAATCGTTTCAATAATGATTAACCGCTTTAGGGGTGCTTTTAAACACAAATTGGAATTTTGTAAGCGGTTTAATCGAATCGTTTCGACAACATAATAATATGCTTCCGGACCAAATGTCAACCCTCGTATTTTTCCTTTTGGCATCGTTTACACGCTTCACTTTGGGGACTAAGATGGAGGAAGGCCGGATGTGTTCCGGGCATTCCGGACATTTCCCGGGAAAAGACAGGGAAAGAGGAGCGTTTTGCATGGATGATTTGAACCGCTTTACCGAACGAATTCTGGGGGACAAGCTGAATGTCCACTCTTATCGGGTTTTGCAGGAAGGTACCCTGCTCGGCTGCTGGGATCGGACAAAGGACGAGCGCCGCCCGCAGCATTCGGTCAGCAAATCCTTTACCGCCATGGCGGTGGGCCTTGCCTTGTCCGAAGGCAAGCTTGCGCTTGATACGCGGCTGCACGATTTTTTTCCCGAGCATGCCGCCCGGGTTCCGGACGGAGGCTGCGGGTATCCTCCCGGAGAGATCACCCTGCGCGATCTTCTGCGCATGACAACCGGGCATGATTCTTCGCCCTTGTGGGCGGAGGAGCGCGCTTCGCTGGCCGAACCGGATTGGGTGAAGCATTACCTCTCTCTGCCGCTGGACCGGCCGCCCGGGGAGCGGTTCACGTACAGCAGCGGGGATACCTTTGTCGTTTCCGCACTTGTCCAGAAGGCCGTCGGCCTTACCGTGAAAGATTATTTGACCCCCCGGTTGTTCGAGCCGCTTGGCATTCGGGAGGTAGAGTGGGATGCGTCGCCGCTCGGGGTTACTCTTGGCTGCGCCGGATTAAGGCTGTCGACGGAGGAACTCAGCCGATTCGGCCAATTCCTGCTGCAAGAGGGCATGTGGAACGGGGACCGGCTTGTTCCGGCGGAGTGGATCCGCACGGCCGTGCGGAAACAAATCGGGAATGGCAACGGTGCGGGAGACTGGGAGATGGGATACGGCTATCAGTTCTGGCTGTGCACGCACGAAGCCTACCGGGCGGATGGAGCCCACGGCCAGTTCTGCGTCGTCGTTCCCGGCAAGAACGCCGTCATCGCCATCAATAGCGACGAAGACCGGCTGCAGGATATTTTGAACGCCGTATGGGAGGAAGTGTATCCGCTGCTTTGACCGGCCGGCGCAAAAAAAGAAGACCCCGACGGGGTCTTCAGAGTGTCGAGAAACCATGGTCATTTTAGTTTCCATGGGTGCTCCGTTTCGTTTGTCATCGTTGTAAAAAGGGGGAGAACGAGGGGGGAACTTACTCCGTTTATCTCAGCGATCCTGCTGGGACGCCATCCTTTTCCTCTTCTGTCCGGCTGCCGTCATCAGCACCTTCCCGTTTGCCTCGTTCTCCCTTGCTTTTTCTCTGTTTGTGGCGGGCACATGCCAACGAAGCCCAGGATAAAAGGCCAATAGGTGCACAGCGACACTTATTTTCGATGATGTCCTGTTCCGATCGCGAAATAAATCCCTACACGCACTTAATTCCTACTAAACAATCGGTATCCGGAGAAAAACGGAGAAATAATTGCTTCCTTGCATCTAATTGGTCGATAATAGCAGTAGACTTGCAAAGAAGTTAACATGGGGTAAAATGCCAAAAAA
>NZ_JCAPET010000013.1:0-110525 GCF_059735245.1 Gorillibacterium sp. sgz306347 | reverse complement strand
CGGCTTGCTCCGCCGCTGCCCCGCCTTGCGTCCGGCTTGCTTCGCGGCTGCCCCGCCGGGCGTCCGGCTTGCTCCGCCGCTGCCCGGCCGGCGTCCCGCCGCATTGCCGCCGCCCCGGCCGGGCGTCCCGCCTGCCTCGCCGCTGCCCGCCTGGCGTCCGGCTTGCTTCGCGGCTGCCCCGCCTGGCGTCCCGCCTGCCTCGCCGCTGCCCCGCCTGGCGTCCGGCTTGCTTCGCCGCTGCCCCGCCTGGCGTCCGGCTTGCCTCGCCGCTGCCCCGCGGGGCGTCCGGCTTGCTTCGCAGCTGCCCCGCCCGAAACCCGCTCCTGCGGCGCCTTCGCAGGCGCTGACGCTGTCGGGAAATGTTCGCGCTTCCCTTTTGCCCGCCTTTTCTATATACTTCTGTTTAGTACCTGGTATTAAAATCAATGAAAGCGGGTGGCGGATATCGACCGACTGCCCAAGCGCGAGCGGCAGAGGCAGCTCGCCCTCTACATTGAGGAGAATCCGTTCGTAACCGACGAGGATTTGACCCGCCGGTACGGAGTCAGCATCCAGACGGTCCGTCTCGACCGCCTCGAGCTCGGCATTCCCGAGCTGAGGGAGCGGGTGAAGGCGATGGCCGAGCGCTCCTTCGATCAGGTTCGTTCCCTTTCGCCCGAGGAAGTCATCGGGGAAGTCATCGATCTTCAACTGGACAAAAGCGGGATCTCCCTTCTCGAAATCCGGGAGGAGCATGTGTTTTCCCGCACGGGCATCGCCCGGGGGCATCATATTTTCGCGCAAGCGAACTCGCTTGCCATCGCGGTGATCAACGACGAGATCGCGCTTACCGCGGCGGCGGACATCCGGTTTGTCCGGCCGGTCCGGCTCGGCGAGAAATGCCTGGCCAAAGCGGCCATCCGGCGCAACTCGAGAGGCAACGCAAAGGTGGACATTGTGACCTCCGTCGGTCAGGAGGTCGTATTCCAGGGGCAATTTATCATTTATCACTCCAAGAACGCTGGGAAAGGGAGTTGATCGCATGCGGATCGCAATCGATGCGATGGGCGGAGACCTTGCGCCCGACGCTGTGGTGGAGGGGGCCGTCAAAGCCGCCCGCGAATGGCCGGACACGGAGATCGTCCTGGTCGGCAAGGTATCCCGGATGGAAGCGCTGCTGCGCGACAAACCGTCCAATCTGACGCTGCACCAGGCTGGCGAAGTCATCGCGTCGAACGACGAACCCGTCAAGGCCGTCCGGGGCAAAAAGGATTCCTCGATGGTCGTGGCGGCGAGACTCGTCCGCGAGAAGGAAGCCGACGCGATGATTTCCGCCGGCAATACAGGTGCGCTGATGGCGGCCGGCCTTCTGGTTGTCGGGCGCGTAAAAGGCATCGACCGGCCGGCGCTCGCCCCGATGATTCCGACCATGGACGGCGTCGGCACGCTGGCGTTGGACCTTGGGGCCAACATGGACGCCACGCCGGACAATTTGCTCCAGTACGCGATCATGGGCAGCATCTACCGCTCGAAGGTGGACGGCATCGACCAGCCGCGCGTCGGGCTCCTGAATGTCGGAACCGAGGAAACCAAAGGGAATGAGCTGACGAAGGCCGCCTACCCGCTGCTCAAAGCCGCCCCGATCCATTTTGTCGGCAACGTGGAAGCGCGTGACGTGCTGAGCGGCGAATGCGACGTGCTTGTTTGCGACGGCTTTGCCGGCAATATTTTGCTGAAATCGCTGGAAGGCACGGCGGGGGCCATTTTCAAAATGCTGAAGCATGAATTCACCCGATCGTTCGCGACCAAGCTGGCTGCGGCCGCCTTGGCGCCGGGGATCAAGGAATTCCGGAAAAAACTCGATTATCACGAGCACGGCGGAGCGCCGATGCTGGGGCTGAACGGACTGATTCTGAAAAGCCACGGCTCGTCGGACGCGACCGCGATCATGAACGCCGTCCGCCAAGCCCGCACGGCGGTGGCCGGCCGGCTTGTGGAGTCCATTTCGGAGGAAATCGGCAAGGAAGCGGAGTGAAAGCAATGGAACTCATCCCGGTAGGGGTATTGGGCACCGGAAAATACGTGCCCGAGCGGGTATTAACAAATTTCGATTTAGAAAAAATGGTGGATACCAACGACGAATGGATTCGGACGCGCACGGGCATGCGGGAACGCAGAATCGCATCCGCCGAGCAAGCGGCGTCCGATTTGAGTTTCGAGGCGTCCAAGCGGGCGATCGCTAACGCGGGAATCCGTGCGGAAGACATCGACCTGATCATTGTCGCGACGGTAACGCCGGATATGGCGTTCCCGTCCACGGCTTCGGTGCTTCAGGATAAGCTCGGTGCAAAAAAAGCGGCAGCCTTCGATTTATCCGCCGCCTGCACGGGCTTTATCTACGGCCTGGCCAACGCGGCGAACTTTATCGCCCTCGGGACTTATAAATACGCGCTGATCGTGGGGGCCGAGGTGCTCTCCAAGATTACCGATTACACCGACCGCAACACCTGCGTGCTTTTTGGGGACGGCGCGGGTGCCGTGGTGATCGGAGCAGTGCCGGAGGGCCGCGGGTTCCGTTCCTTCGAGCTCGGCTCGGACGGCTCGGGCGGGGAGCTTCTGAAGCTGCATGCGGGCGGCTCCCGCTGCCCGGCGACGCCGGCCAGCATCGAGCAAAAGCTGCATTACCTGTACATGGCGGGCGCGGAGGTGTTCAAGTTCGCCGTCCGGATCATGGGCAGCGCGGCCGAAGAAGCTTTGCGCAAGGCGGGCATGGAAAAAGCCGACATCGATCTTCTCGTGCCGCACCAGGCGAACATCCGGATCATCCAGTCGGCCCTGAACCGGCTGAACGTGCCGGAGGAGAAATGCATGGTCAACCTGGACCGGTATGGCAACGTGGGCGCGGCGTCGATTCCGATGGCGCTCGCGGAGGCCGCGGAGGAAGGACGGCTGAAAGAAGGCGACCGGATTGTTATGGTCGGCTTTGGCGCCGGATTGACATGGGGGGCTTCGGTCCTCGTTTGGTAGCGGGGCGGTGCGGTTCCCGCGGCATAGCGTTCCGCCCTTTGGCGGTCCTGCCGGGGAATGGCAGCCTTTGCGGGAAACTACACGGGAACCGGCCGCCCGGTTGGGGCCGGTTCCGACTTTGGATCAAGCGGGAGGACCGGAATGGGCAAAACAGCATTCGTTTTTCCCGGGCAGGGGGCTCAGGCCGTCGGCATGGCCCGGGATGCATATGAAACTTCGCCGGAAGCCCGGGCGATTTTTGAACGGGCCGACGCGGCGCTGGGCTTTTCGCTTTCCGGGCTCGTGTTTGAGGGACCCGAGGAAGAACTGAAGAAGACATATAATACCCAGCCTGCGCTGCTGACCGCAAGCGTGGCGCTTTACGCCGCCCTTGCGGCCAAAGGCGCGAAAGCGGACTTTGTCGCCGGGCACAGCCTGGGCGAATACAGCGCGCTGGTAGCGGCGGGCGTCTTATCCTTTGAGGATGCCGTCCGCACGGTACGCCGCCGCGGAGAGCTGATGGAAGCGGCGGTTCCGGCCGGGCAGGGGGCGATGGCGGCGGTGCTGGGCGCCGAACGCGTCGCGCTGGCCGCGCTGTGCGCGGAAATCTCTCCGTCCATCGGACCGGTGGAGCTGGCCAACGTGAACTGCCCGGGGCAGATCGTCGTCTCGGGCGCACAAGAGGCGGTCGCTTCCGTTCAGGAACGCGGCAAGGAAATCGGAGCGAAGCGCGTGATTCCGCTGGAGGTTAGCGGCCCGTTCCATTCCTCGCTCATGCAGCCCGCCGCCGACGGCCTGCGGGACGTGCTGGCCCCGCTTTCCTTTGGCGCGGCCGCCACACCTGTGATTGCAAACGTCACGGCGGAGCCCGTAACCGATCCGGAGCGGATCCGTTCGCTGCTGACGGAGCAGGTTGTTTCTCCCGTGCTGTGGGAGGACACCGTCCGCCGGCTCGCGGCGGAGGGCGTGGAGCAGGTGTACGAAATCGGCCCCGGAACCGTTTTGGCCGGCTTGATCCGCAAGACGGACAAGACGATTGCCGTTGTGAGCGTAAACGGAATGGAAGCGATAGCAGCTTATGCCGGCTAATCCGGCGGACAGAAGGAGGGAAACCGGCATGCTGGCAGGCAAAATAGCGGTGGTAACAGGCGCATCGCGCGGTATCGGCCGGGCGATTGCGGTCGGGCTTGCGGAAGCGGGAGCCGACGTGGTCGTCAACTATTCGGGGAGCGCGGACGCTGCCGCCGAAACCGCGGCGCTTGTCGAAGCCGCCGGAAGGCGCGCGCTTGCGGTGAAAGCGGATGTATCCGATTATGCGCAGGTGGAAGGGCTGATCGAACAGACGCTTTCGGCCTTCGGGCGGATCGACATTCTGGTCAACAACGCCGGAATTACCCGCGATAATCTGATCATGCGCATGAAGGAAGAGGAGTTCGACCAGGTTATCGCCACGAACCTGAAGGGCGTTTTTAACGGAATCAAGGCCGCGACCCGGCCGATGATGAAGCAGCGGGCCGGCCGGATCATCAACATTTCCTCGGTGGTCGGCTCGCTCGGCAACGCCGGACAGGCGAACTACGCAGCCGCCAAGGCGGGCGTGTTCGGATTGACCAAGTCGGCGGCGCGAGAGCTTGCCTCGCGCGGCATTACGGTGAACGCGGTGGCGCCGGGCTACATCGTCACGGAGATGACGGACAAGCTGCCGGAGGACGCCAAAGCGAAGCTGACCGGGCAAATTCCGCTCGCCCGTCTCGGCGCGCCGGAGGATGTCGCGGGCGTCGTCCGTTTCCTGGCTTCCGACGCGGCGGCTTACGTAACGGGGCAAACGCTGCATGTGGACGGCGGCATGTACATGTGACGACGCCCGTCCGGACAAGGATGGATGACCTTTCGTTTTTGGCGGAATGGCGCGGTTTTTCGGTGCGAACCGACGGAAAAAAGCAGGGCTGCGGGACCCTATGGTAATTTGCCCGCGGTTTTCGTATAATACCATGGAGGAGGTGAACCGGATGTCCGATGTAGTAGAACGCGTAAAGCGCATCGTTATCGACCGCCTCGGGGTGGAAGAATCTGAAGTTACCCTGGAAGCGTCTTTCAAAGATGATTTGGGAGCTGATTCCCTCGATGTCGTGGAATTGGTGATGGAATTGGAAGACGAATTCGATATGGAGATTTCCGACGAAGATGCAGAGAAGATTACGACGGTGGGAGAAGTAGTGAATTACATACAATCTCATACGTAGGAGATAATCCTCCAAGTCCCGTTGCAATGCCGACGGGACTTCTTCTCCTCATGCGGAAAGTCCACTACAATAGAGGTGAGTGTATGGCACGACGAGTGGTTGTGACGGGAATGGGAGTCCTGACGGCCCAAGGCCGCGACCTGGACACCTTCTGGAAAGCGCTAATGGCTGGTAAATCCGGCGTTTCCTTGATCGAGAGCTTCGATGTAAGCGATTATACGACCAAGATCGCCGCTTCTATAAAGGATTTTAACCCCGAAGAGTACATAGACAAGAAGGACCTTCGGCGGATGGACCGCGTCGTGCAGTTTGCGGCGGCGGCCAGCAAGATGGCGCTGAAGGATGCCGATCTGCAGATCGGCGAGAATGTGGACCCGCATGAAATCGGAGTCTACATCGGCTCCGGCATTGGCGGACTGACGACCTGGGAAGAGCAGCACCGCATCCTGATCGAGAAGGGACCGAGGCGGGTCAGCCCGTTTTTCATTCCGATGATGATCGCCAACATGAGCGCGGGACAAGTCTCGATCCTGACCGGCGCGAAAGGCCCCAACAGCACCGCCGTTACCGCCTGCGCCACGGGCACGAACTCCATCGGCGATTCCTACCGACTGATCAAGTACGGCGAAGCCGACGCGATGATTTGCGGCGGAGCGGAAGCAACGATCACTCCGATGGGGCTTGCAGGCTTCTGTTCCATGCGGGCGATGTCGACCCGCAACGAGGAACCCGAGAAGGCAAGCCGTCCGTTTGACAAGGATCGCGACGGGTTCGTCATGGGCGAAGGCGCCGGCGTTCTGATTCTGGAGGAGCTGGAGCACGCGCTTAAGCGCGGAGCCCGGATCTACGCCGAGATTGTCGGTTACGGCATGAGCGGCGACGCGCACCACATGACCGACCCGTCTCCGGGCGGCGAAGGCGCGGCGCGCTGCATGAAGAAGGCGATCAAGGACGCGGGAATTCCACCCGAGGCGATCGATTACGTCAACGCGCATGGCACTTCCACGGGCGCGGGCGACAAAGGCGAAACCGACGCGATCAAGAGCGCTTTCGGCGAAGCCGCCTATAAGGTCGCCGTCAGCTCCACGAAGTCGATGACCGGGCATCTGCTCGGCGCGGCGGGCGGGGTGGAAGCGATCATTTGCGCCCTGGCGCTGCAAAACAGTATGATTCCGCCGACGATCAACCTGGACAATCCCGATGAAGGCTGTGATCTGGATTACGTCCCCCACGAGCCGCGGCAAGCGGAGCTGGAATACGTCATGTCGAATTCGTTTGGCTTTGGCGGCCATAACGCAACCATTATTATGAAAAAATACGAGGCGTAGTCCCATGAACCGTGATTTAAAGCAGCTTCAGGATTCGCTCGGCATTTCGTTTCGCAATCCCGCGATTCTCCGCCAGGCTTTTACTCATTCCTCCTATGTAAACGAGAATCGGGCGGCGGGCGCGAAGGATAACGAGCGGCTGGAGTTTCTCGGCGATGCCGTGCTGGAACTGACCGTATCCGAATATTTGTTCGAAGCGCATCCGAACCGGACGGAAGGCGAGCTGACGAAGCTGCGGGCTTCGATTGTATGCGAGCCTTCGCTTGTCACGTTCGCCGAAAACCTCGGCTTTGGGCAGTTTGTCCTGTTGGGCAAAGGCGAAGAACTGACCGGCGGCCGCACCCGGCCCGCTCTGCTCGCGGACGTGTTCGAATCGTTTGTCGGCGCTCTGTATCTGGATCAGGGGCTGGACGCCGTTCGGGAGTTTCTGAAAAGCTGCATGTTTCCCAAGATCACGGCCGACGGCAAACCTCAGATCACGGATTACAAAACCCGGCTGCAGGAATACGTCCAGCAGCACGGGCTCGGTACCTTGGAATACCGGATTGCGGAGGAGCGCGGACCGGCGCACGAGAAGGAATTTGTTTCCGAAGTGTGCATGGACGGCACCCTGCTCGGTACGGGAGCGGGCCGTTCCAAAAAGGAAGCGGAGCAGCACGCCGCCTCCAAGGCGCTTGCCAAGCTGGATGTGCAGGGCGAGTAGCCGTGTTTTGGCCAAGCCGCCCGGAGGGCGCGCGGGGCGTTCCGCAGGAGAAAGGAACGCATCCGCGCCTTCCGGATTTCCCGGCAAACGCCGCTTTCGTTCCCGATGGGGAAGGGAAGCGGCGTTTGCTGCGTGAAGGGCCGGTCCGGCGATCCTCCGCGCGAAGCTGCCGGAGCCGGCGATAGCTGAGGGCCGGGCGTTGTGATACAATAAACGGTGTATTTTGGGTCAGAGGTGAGAATATGTTTTTGAAACGGCTGGAGCTTGCGGGCTTCAAATCGTTCGCCGACCGGACGGAACTGGAATTCGTCCGCGGCATTACGGCGGTCGTCGGCCCCAACGGGAGCGGCAAGAGCAATATCTCCGACGGCATTCGTTGGGTGCTCGGCGAGCAAAGCGCCCGTTCGCTGCGCGGAGGCAAGATGGAGGATATCATCTTTGCCGGCAGCGATGCGCGCAAGGCCGTCAATTACGGGGAAGTTTCGCTGACCCTGGACAATGAGGACCAGGCGCTGCCGCTCGGCTTCAGCGAGGTGACGGTGACGCGGCGCGTGCACCGCAGCGGCGACAGCGAATACCTGATCAACAAGCAGCCCTGCCGGCTGAAGGACATTACGGAGCTTTTTATGGACACGGGAATCGGCAAGGAAGCCTACTCCATCATCGGCCAAGGGCGAATCGAGGAAATCCTCAGCACAAAATCGGAGGACCGCCGGGGTATTTTTGAAGAGGCCTCGGGGATCGTCAAATATAAATCGCGCAAAAAGGAAGCCGAGAAGCGGCTCGCGGAAACCGAGCAGAACCTGCTGCGGATTCACGACCTGGTCACCGAGCTGGAGGATCAGATCGGCCCCTTGCGCGAGCAGGCCGAGAAAGCGCGGCGTTTCAAGGAACTGAAGGAAGAGCTGAAGGCAAACGAAATCTGCATGTACGTGCATCAGATCGAGCAGATCCACCAGCAGTGGACGCAGGCGGGCGAACGGGTGGCGGCGCTCAAAACCCGTCAGCTGGAGCTCTCCGCCGAGGTGGGCCGCCATGACGCGCAGCTGGAGAAGCACCGCTGGGAGACGCGCCGGCTCGACGAGGAGCTGGAACGCCTGCACGGTCTTTTGCTGACGGTTAGCGAGGATGCCGAGAAAAGCGAAGGCCAGGGTGAAGTGCTGAAGGAGCGCAGCCGGCATCTTGAAGCGAACCGGGAATCCATGGTCCGTTCCATCGGGCTGCAAACGGAACGGCTTGCGGAGCAGGAGAAGGAGCTTGCGGAGCACCGCGGGAAGCTGGACGAGCTGTCGCGGCGGCTGAAGGAATACGAGGCCGCGGTAAGAGCCGAGGAAGAACGGCTTCTGGGAGTGGCCGGTGGCCTCAGTGGCGACGCGGAGGAAAAGCTGAAGGGCGAGCTCCTGAACGTCATGAACGAAATGGCGCACGCGCGCAGCGAAATCCGGTACGCCGATCAGCAGTCGGAAGGGCTGCGCCGCCGGCTGGAGCGGCTGGACGAGGAAACCGCCAAATGGGCGGTGGAGCGTCGCCGTCTGGCCGGCCGCCGCGAGGAGCTGACCGCGCAGCGCGATCAGGCGGCGGCGGAGCTGGAGCGGATCCGCGCGGAGTACGCGGAGCTTTCGGGCAGCCTGCAGAACCGGCAAAAGCTGCAGGAGGAAGCCGCCGCCGCGCTCCGCAAGTGGGAGCAGCGGCTCGATTCCCTCGTTTCCCGCCGCGATACGATGCGGGAAATGCACAACGACTACGATGGCTTCCAGCACGGCGTCAAGGAAGTGCTGAAAGCCAAGGACCGGCCCGGCGGGCTGAAAGGGATTCACGGGGCGGTCGCCGAGATCGTCAAGGTGCCCGCGAATGTAGAACTGGCGATGGAAACCGCGCTCGGCGGCGCGCTGCAAAACATCGTCGTGGACTCCGAAGCCGACGGCCGGGCCGCGATCGCTTTCCTCAAGCAGCGCCAGCTGGGCCGGGCCACCTTTTTGCCGCTTGACGTTATCCGCGGCCGCTGGGTCGGCGAAGCGGAGCTGCGGGCGGTGAAGGATCACAGCGGTTTTGTGGGCGTGGCGGCCGAACTGGTCGACTACGAGGAAGAATACCGGCAAATTGTTTACAGCCTCCTTGGGCATGTCATCATCGCCCGCACGCTGGAGGACGCCAACCATATCGCGGCCCGCTGCCAGTACCGGTACCGGATCGTCACACTGGAGGGCGACGTCGTCAATCCAGGCGGTTCGATGACGGGCGGCAGCCAGCACAAGAAGACGGCCAGTCTGCTCGGCCGCCAGCGGCAGATCGACGAGATCGAGAACGAGGTAACCTCGACGAAGCGGCAGCTGACCGATCTTCAGATCCGCGTCCGGAAGCTCAAGGAAGAGCTGGGCGCGGCGTCGGAGCGGATGGAGGAGCTGCGCCGCGACGGGGAAGCGAAGCGGATCGAGCTGGAGCAGGCCACGGCCGAGCTGAACCCGCTTGAGAAGGAGGCGCGGAGCGCGGAGGACAGCCTGTCCCTGCAGCTGCAGGACAAGGGCGAGCTGCAGCGTGAGCTGGACAGCCTGGAGGAGCGCAAAGCGGCCGCGGAGGAAACGCTGGAGGTCGGCGCCGAGCGGGAGGAAGAGCTGCGGGGCGCCATCCGCGAGGCCGAGCTTACGCGCAAGGCGGGCGAGTCGGCCAAGGAAGAGATGCAGACGCAGCTGACCGACCTGAAGATCAAGGCAGCGTCGGCGGCTCAGGAGAAGCAGTCGCTCGCCGACCAGCTTCGCCGCATGCAGGCCGAGCTGGCCGCCCGCCAGACCGAGCTGGAGCAGGCGCGCCGCCAGCTGCAGCAGGTGGAGCAGGAAAAAGCATTAAACGAGCAGGAAACGCTCATGCAGACCGAACAGCTCAACCATCTGCGCATCCGCAAGCAGGAGTACACGGAGCAGACGGAATTCAAACGCTCCGAACGGGCCCGCTGGATGGCGGAGCTGGAGGAGCGGGAGAATGAAACCCGCGAGCAGCGCAACGAGCTGAAGCAGGTGGAGGACGACCTGCACAAAACGGAGGTTCAGGTGAACCGCCTGGACGTCGAGCTGGACAACCTGCTCAAAAAGCTGTCCGAGGAATACGAGCTCAGCTACGAGCTGGCCAAAGCCAGGTACCCGGTTCCCGAGGACGTGGCCGGCACCCAGCAGCGCGTGAAGGAGCTGCGGCGGTCCATCTCGGCGCTGGGCGAGGTCAATTTGGGCGCTATCGAAGAGTATGCCCGGGTCAGCGAGCGCTTTGAGTTTTTAAGCGGGCAGAAGGCCGACCTGATGGAAGCGAAGGCGACGCTGTACCAGGTGATCCGGGAGATGGAGGACGAAATGTCCAAGCTGTTCCATACGACCTTCCAGGCCATCCGCGAGCAGTTTATCGTGGTTTTTGCGAAGCTGTTCGGCGGCGGCCGGGCCGATCTGATTTTGTCGGAGCCGGACCGGGCGCTTGATACGGGCATCGAGATTGTCGCCCAGCCTCCCGGCAAAAAGCTGCAAAACCTGCAGCTCTTGTCCGGCGGTGAACGGGCGCTCACGGCTATCGCCCTGCTGTTCGCCATTCTGCGGATCAAGCCGGTGCCGTTCTGCGTCCTGGACGAGGTGGAAGCGGCGCTGGACGAAGCCAACGTCACGCGTTTCGCCGAATACCTGCGCGAGTTTTCCGATACGACGCAATTTATCGTGGTGACGCACCGCAAAGGAACCATGGAGGAAGCCGACGTGCTGTACGGCGTCACGATGGAGGAAGGCGGCGTGTCCAAGCTGGTGTCCGTGCGGCTGGACGAGCAGGAAGCGGTTATTTCTGCGTAAGGTTTACTTTCGATCACGACGAGAACGCGGAAGAGACGCTGCGGCGGGCTTGCCGCTTGCCGGAGGTGCGCGGCGGGGTTCGCGGCAGCGGGCCGTCAGTTAACGGAAAGGGAGGAAACGGGATGAGTTTTTTTCGCAGGCTGAAGGAGAGCATCTCCGGAAAGACCGAAGCGGTTACCAATAAGTTCAAGGAAGGCTTGTCCAAAACGCGCGATTTGTTTGTCGGGCGGATGGAAGACTTGTTTTCCCGCCGCAAGAAAATCGACGAGGATTTTTACGAGGAGCTGGAAGAAATCCTGATTGGAGCCGACGTCGGCGTCAATACGGTGCTGAAGCTGATCGACGAGCTGCGGACGGAAGTGAAAAAGCGGAAGATCGAAGACCCGGCGGAGCTGAAGCCGCTGCTGTCCGAAAAGCTGACCGCGCTCCTGAAATCCGACGCGGATGCGGGGCTGAACATGGCCTCCAGCGGCACGACGGTCATTTTGTTCGTCGGTGTAAACGGGGTCGGCAAAACGACCAGCATAGGCAAGCTGGCGCACCGCTTTAAGCAGGAAGGCAAAAAGGTGCTGCTGGCCGCAGGCGACACGTTCCGCGCCGGCGCAATCGAGCAGCTGGAGGTATGGGGCCAGCGGGTCGGTGTTGATGTCATCCGCCAGCAGGCCGGTTCCGACCCGGCGGCGGTTATGTACGACGCGATCCAGGCGGCGAAAAACCGCGGCGCGGACATTCTGCTCTGCGACACGGCCGGACGTCTGCAAAACAAAGTCAACCTGATGGAAGAGCTGAACAAAATCTACCGCGTCATCAAGCGCGAGATTCCGGACGCTCCCCATGAGGTGCTGCTGGTGCTGGATTCGACCACCGGGCAGAACGCTTTGACCCAGGCGAAGCTGTTTGGCGAAAAAACCGGCGTCACCGGTCTGATTCTGACCAAGCTGGACGGTACCGCAAAAGGCGGAATCGTCATCGCAATCCGTCAGGAGCTGGACATCCCGGTCAAATTCGTCGGCCTCGGCGAGAAAATGGACGATATGCAGGAATTCGACTCCGAGCAGTTCGTCCATGCCCTGTTCACGACGATGATCGCGGAAGAGACGGCGAAAAGCGAATAGAAGCAATCAAGAAGGGCCCGCTTTAACTCGCAAAGTATAGGAAGACGACCTCACTCCGTTTCATAGGGGGGAGGTCGTTTTTTTTCTTGCCGTTTGGGCAAGTTGTTGGGGACTGAAGCTTGTTGTTTGGGCAAGTTGTTGGGACTGAAGCTTGTTGTTTGGGGAATTTGGGTGGGGACTGGCGATGTCGTTTGGGGAAGTTTGGGGGCCGGAACCTGTCACTTGGGGAGGTTTGAGGAAGCCGAGGCCTGTCGCTTGGTGGCTGTTGTGGTTGACGGATTGGTTACTTTGTTGAACCGCGCTGCTGGCCAGGCCCTTGTGCTTTCAGGCTCTCGCCAAATATGAGGATTGTTCACCAGTTCGAAACACAGTACGGTTGCGGACCAGAAAAAAGCAGGCTTTTTTCTGCTATATTGAATAAGGAGCGAATAACCAGGCTCGGCCATGCTCAGCGTTTTTTTATTTTTGAGAGGAGTGATGTGGGATGAAAAAAATCCATGCTTTCCGTTTATTGAGGAAGGTTACGAAATAAGCGCAGAGGATGAATTCCTCTGCGGAGTAAAATTTGGGAGGAATTCGTTTGGACGTTTCATTAAAGCCCGTGTCTAATGAAAATTGGTATGCATGCACTCAGCTTAAGGTGAAGCAGGAGCAGCTTCATGTCTTTCCAGCACCGGTGGTTTATTGGATTGCAGAATCAAAATATGTCGATGAGTTTGAATTGCGTGCGGTTTACTCAAAAGAAGTTCTAGTCGGATTTCTCGTATTTTGTATGAAACCGGATCAAGACGGTAACCATTGGATTCCAGCCATCATGATCGACGAAAAGCATCAAGGCAAAGGTTATGGCAAGGCGGCGATGGAGGCTTTGATCCGGTTTATGAGCCGTTCATCTTGCAGAAGAATAATGATTGGACATCGGCCGGACAATCAAATTGCCGGAAAGTTATATGAATCTTTAGGATTTCAAAAAGTCAGCGAAGAAGCAATAGACGGTGAAATAATCCGTCTGCTTCAAACCGTTTAACACCTTTAATGGACTGTCGGCTGCTGCCGGCAGTCTTTATTATTGCGGAAAGAGTTAACTGTTGGAAAATAGGGTCTTCGACATGATGGCATTGTTAGAACCATACCTTGCGATCCATTTCTTTCTCCGATATTCCTATTCTTGTTCCATCCGAGGACCGAGCAATTAGCAGTGATCCAACCTATATAGCGTTTGCTGGATGAAGGGACGCTCAACACCGTAAAAACTTGGAAAATGCTCACTGCTGGCTTCACCTGAAAAAGAAAATGAAACAAATCCCACGCTACATTCAGTGGTGGGTCCCAAGCTTCATTCAGTGGTGTGGCGCCTATATCGGTGGTGTCCGCAACGGGTTGGGTGGCAAAGGGGTGCAGCAAGCGCAATAGGAGGCCTGTTTGCTCGAAGGCAGGAGGCTTAGAAATTTGTAACGGTTGCCACAGAGCTTATTTGCTCCAAAAAAGAGGGTCTGGAAATTTTAACGGTTGCCACAGAGCCTATTTTGGTATTTTTGCCGTTTTTGGCCCCGTTTTTCTTAAATAAGCGCTATGGCAACCGTTAGCGCAAAAACAAGGCGATTTTGGCCCGAATAAGCGCTGCGGCAACCGTTAGAATTGGTGGTGATAAAAACGGCGAAGTCGCCAGGCCATTTCTCCCGATTCTCCTCCTATTAAAAGTTCTATTTCATAGCCCGGAGGAGCATTTCCTTTTCCGGTTCTCTATTTGGATAGGCTCGCTCCGAAAACTTGGGGGAGGAAAATGAAACGTTGGAAGCCGCATTATCCCGGGGACAGCACATTGAACCGGGGGCGCATGATTGAAATGGCCGGCCTGCCTGAATCAACTGGGGATAGGCTGTATAACCTCAGTAGCCTTTAAGGAGATACAGGAGTGTTAAAAAGCCACGGGTTCGATTTAAAAAGCCGCGGGCTCGATTGCTATCAGCATCGACCGCGGCTTATGAAAAGGGACTCAGGCGGCTAAGCCAACCGGTACCGAAAAGGCCGAGGCTCCGTATTGATCAAACGGGGCAGCCGCCTATGAGCGGAAACCAACTACCGACTCCAACTGGTATGCCGGCCTAACACTGGCTCCAATGGTTTGCCGGCCCAGCTGCCGGCTCCAACTAGGATGCCGGCCGGACAGGTACGGAGGTTTTGCCCAAGCGGAACCCAGTCAAATCAGAAGCTGGAACAGCGTCTGGTCCCGGTTCAGTTCAAGGAAGGAGTAGCCCTTGCGGGTCATCCGTTCAATCAGGGGCTCGTAGTCGGCGCGCTGCTTCAACTCGATGCCGACGAGAGCGGGGCCGTTGTCCTTGTCGTTTTTCTTCATATATTCAAAACGCACGATGTCGTCGGTCGGTCCCAGCACGTCGACCAGAAATTCGCGCAGCGCTCCCGCCCGCTGGGGGAACTTGATCGTGAAGTAATGCTTCAGCCCCTCGTAAATCAGCGAGCGCTCCTTGATCTCCTGCATCCGGTCGATGTCGTTGTTGCCGCCGCTGATGATGCAGACCACGTTTTTGCCTTTGATTTGGTCCCGATACAGGTCCAGGGCGGCGATGGGCAGCGCCCCGGCCGGCTCGGCGACGATGGCATTCTGGTTGTACAGCTCGAGAATGGTCGTACAGACCTTCCCCTCGGGCACGAGCACGACGTCGTCCACCACCTCCCGCGCCATGCGGTAGGTGAGCTCGCCGACCCGCTTGACGGCCGCTCCGTCCACGAACTTCTCGATGTTCTCCAGGGTGACGACTTCGCCCCGGGCGAACGCTTCCGATAACGAGGCCGCCCCGGCCGGCTCGACGCCGATGATCCGGGTCGCCGGGCTGATCGCTTTGACGTAAGCCCCGATGCCGGAAATAAGGCCGCCTCCGCCGACCGTGGCGAAAACGCAATCGACCGGAACCTTGATATCCTCCATCATTTCCATGGCGACGGTGCCGTTGCCGGCGATGATTTTCGGATCGTCGAAAGGATGGATGAACGCCATGCCCGTCTCGGCGCAGGTGCGCATCGCTTCCGCGAACGCGTCGTCAAAGGTGTCCCCGGTGAGAATGACCTCCACGTTTTCGCCGCCGAAGAAATTCACCTGGTTCACTTTTTGGCGAGGCGTGGTGCTGGGCATGAATATCTTTCCTTGAACGCCAAGCGCCTGGCAGGAGTAGGCGACTCCCTGCGCGTGGTTGCCGGCGCTGGCGCAGACGATGCCCCGCTCCAGGACGTCGGGGGAGAGCGAGCGGATCGTGTGGTACGCTCCGCGGATTTTGAAGGAGCGGACGACCTGCATGTCCTCCCGTTTCAGGTAAACGTTGCAGCCGTATTTGCCCGACAGAAACGAATCGCGCACAAGCGGCGTCCGGGTAATTACGTCTTTCAGCATGTGGTGCGCGAATACGATTTCCTGCATGCCCACTTTTCCATCCGGTGTCGAAGCATTCATCACGGTTCCCATCCTTTGTCCAAAAATAAAAAAGCCCCGTCCACAAAAGGGACGAGACGGTTTTCTCGCGGTACCACCCTTGTTCCGCCGCCTGCGCTTCTTCCCTTGGAAAAAGCCGGCCGCGGCGCTCACTGCGCATGCGCCCATGCGCCGCCCGTAACGTGGGCTTGCCGGCGGGACCTAATGGGCCGTGCAGACGGTTCGGTCCGGCTTCTCCGAGACGATATCCCGCCCGGCCGGTCCGTTGGCTTTCAGCAGCCGCCAACTCTCTGGGGAACCGGGTCCGCGCGGACGTGTTCTCTTCGACGAATTTTATCGCGTGCGTCAGATTGTTATTCTTTTTATACCGTGCGGCTTGAAAAATGTCAATGGAAGCGCGCGGCTGCGGAGTTTTCCGCTGACAAGCAAATGTACTTGACAACAATCCGGCGTTCGGGTAAACTGTTCAAGGTTAATGCGACTGTAAAGGTTTTTTCCTTGACGGGAGGGAGCGCAAATGTCCGGCGACAACGTGTTGGAGAAGACGACGCGGGTGAATCTGCTGTTTGACTTTTACGCCCCGCTGCTCACGGAGAAGCAGCGCACGTTTCTGACCTGCTATTTCCTGGACGATCTGTCGCTCGGGGAAATCGCCACCGAATTTACGATCAGCCGCCAGGCGATCTATGAGCATATCAAGCGGGCGGAAGCGACGCTGGAAGCCTACGAAGAGAAGCTGGGCCTGCTCGCCAAGCACGAGCGGAGGACCCGCTGCCTCGAAGCGCTGGCTACGGAGCTGACGGCCGCGCAGCGGACGGGAGCCGGCATGGCCGGCGAAGCGTTCGGGCGGGCCTTGGAACGAATTGAAGAACTGAAACGTATAGACGAATGATATAGAACGAATGCAAGGGAAAGGAGGTGCGGATAATGGCGTTTGAAAGTTTGTCGGGGCGCTTGCAGGCCGTATTCGGCCGGCTGCGCGGCAAAGGCAAGCTGACCGAGGACGACGTAAACGAAGCGCTGCGCGAGGTTCGGCTGGCCCTTCTGGAAGCGGACGTCAACTTCAAGGTCGTGAAGGACTTGATCGGCAAGATCAAGGAACGGGCGATCGGCCAGGAAGTCATGAAGAGCTTTACGCCCGGCATGGTCGTCGTCGACATCGTCAACAAGGAACTGACCGCTCTTATGGGCGGCACGCAGAGCAAGCTGGCGAAGGCGAATCGTCCGCCGACCGTCATTCTGATGGTAGGCTTGCAGGGCGCCGGTAAAACGACCACCTCCGGAAAGCTCGCCCGGATGCTTCAAAAGCAAAACCATCGCCCGCTGCTTGCGGCCTGCGACATTTACCGTCCCGCCGCAATCAAGCAGCTCCAGGTGCTTGGAGAGCAGCTGAAGGTGCCCGTCTTCACGATGGGCGACAAGACAAGCCCGGTCGACATTGCCAAGAACGCGCTGCAGCATGCAAAGGACAACGGCAACGATTACCTGATCGTGGATACGGCCGGCCGGCTGCATATCGACGAAGCGCTGATGGATGAACTGAAGCAGATCCGCAGCGAGATCAGCCCGGACGAAGTGTTGCTTGTGGTCGACGCCATGACCGGCCAGGACGCCGTTAACGTAGCGGAAAGCTTCAACAGCCAAATGGAGCTGACCGGGGTCGTCCTCACCAAGCTGGACGGCGACACCCGGGGCGGAGCTGCGCTGTCGGTCAAGGCCGTTACCGGCTGCCCGATCAAGTTTGCCGCGCTGGGCGAAAAAGCCGATGCACTGGAGCCCTTTTACCCGGACCGGATGGCGTCGCGGATTCTCGGCATGGGCGACATGCTCACCCTGATCGAGAAGGCGCAGGCCGGCATCGACGCGGACAAGGCGAAAGAGATGGAGCGCAAGATGCGCAACGCCGAATTCACCTTCGAAGACTTGATCGAACAGATGGAACAGGTCAAGAAGATGGGCCCGCTCGACCAGCTGATGGACATGATTCCCGGCATGGGCAAGCTCAAAGGCGCGCAGGGGATGCAGGTAGACGACAAGCAGATGGGCCGCGTAACGGCCATCGTCCGCTCGATGACCACGGAGGAGAAACAGCAGCCCGAGATCATCAACGCCAGCCGCCGTAAGCGGATCGCCTTGGGCAGCGGAACGAGCCTGCAGGACGTCAACCGGCTCATCAAGCAGTTCGAGGACATGCGCAAGATGATGAAGCAGCTTTCCGGCATGATGGGTCCGGGCGGCAAAGGCATGAAGGGCAAAGGGAAGGGCCCGCTCGGCAAGATGGGCAAAAACTTCCGCTTTCCGTTCGGCTGATCAGCCAGTCGGAATGACCGTCTGGTTTTGATACAAGAGTTTGATAAGTGTACCTTTTTAAGGAGGTGAAAATGATCATGGCAGTTCGCATCCGTCTGAAACGCATGGGCGCGCACAAAGCTCCGTTCTACCGCGTAGTCGTAGCCGAGTCCCGTTCGCCCCGTGACGGCCGTTTCATCGAAGAAATCGGCACGTACAACCCGCTGACGAAACCGGCTACGGTTACCCTCGACGAAGAGAAAGCCCTGAAATGGCTCCAAAACGGCGCCCAGGCTTCCGATACCGTTCGCAGCCTGTTCAGCAAGGCCGGCATCATGACCAAATTCCACGAATCCAAACTCCAGAAGTAACCGCAAGGGTTGGAGGAGAAGCTCATGAAGGATTTAGTGACCGTTCTCGCGAAAGCGTTGGTTGACCATCCGGAAGATGTGCTTGTGAATGAAGTGGAAAACAAATACGGCATCGTCTACGAGCTTACCGTTCATCCTTCCGACATCGGCAAGGTGATCGGCAAGCAGGGACGGATCGCCAAGGCCCTCCGCACCGTCGTGACTTCCGCGGCGGTTAAAGAGAACAAACGCGTCTCCGTCGAGATCATGTCCTGACGGACGCGGTCTGGCTGCAATAACAGGTGCGGGGAGTCTGTCCCCGGCCGTCTTCTCCGGTGCCGGTTCGGCCCGGGAGGGACGCCGGACAGGCTCTTTGTTCGTTTACATAGCGGAGAAGCGCCTTGAACGATGGAAACCGGACTCCTTTTGCATAAAGCCATAAGAGGGACCGATACGGGAGGCATGACATGGGCAAGCTGTATAATGTGGCCAAAATCGTCAATACGCACGGAATTCGGGGGGAGCTGAAGCTGCTGTCCCAGACCGATTTTCCCGACGTTCGCTTTCGCAAGGGCAGCACGCTCTTTCTGATCGGACCGACCGGCTCGGAGGAGCTCCCGGTTACCGTGGAAACGGCGCGTCCGCAAAAGAACGTCTGGATCGTCAAATTCAAAGAAATGGCCGATATCAACGCGGCGGAGAAATACAAGGGCTGGAGCGTCAAAATCAAGGAGGAGCAGTTGGTCGAGCTGGAGGAAGGCGAATTCTATTACCATGAAATCGTCGGCTGCGCCGTTTATACGGAGGAAGGGGAGGAGCTCGGAACGATCAGCGAAGTGCTTTCCCCCGGCGCCAACGACGTGTGGGTGGTGGAGCACAAGTCCGGAAAGCCGCTCCTTCTTCCCTATATCGATGACGTCATCCTGGATGTAAACGTGAAGGACAAGCGCGTAACCGTCAATCTGCTGGAAGGGCTGCTGTAAGCATGAGAATGGATGTGCTGACCCTGTTTCCGGAAATGTTCGAAGGCGTGTTCCAGTCGAGCATCCTCGGCAAAGCCCGGGAAAAAGGCATCGTTCAACTGAATACCGTCAACTTCCGCCGCTATTCCACCAACAAGCACAACACGGTGGACGATTATCCGTATGGCGGCGGGGGAGGCATGGTGCTGAAGCCGGAGCCGCTGTTTGCCGCCGTGGAGGATGTGCTGCGCGACGCGCAGCCTCCGGACCGCGCCGCGAAGGCGGAAGAGGAGGCGGGCACGGCGTTCTCCGATAATGGGGGGGGCGGCTCGGCCGGTCTGCTCCCCGCCGCGCCGCGCGTCATTCTGCTGTGCCCGCAGGGCGAAACGTTTACCCAGCAAAAAGCCGAGGAGCTGGCCGCGGAGGAGCATCTCATTTTCGTATGCGGCCATTATGAGGGATACGACGAGCGCATCCGTGAGCATTTGATCACGGACGAGCTGTCCATCGGCGATTACGTTCTGACGGGCGGCGAGCTGCCGGCCATGGTCATTATCGACAGCGTGACACGCTTGCTGCCGGGCGCTCTCGGGAACGAAAGCTCCGCCGTGACGGATTCGTTCAGCACGGGCCTCCTGGAATATCCGCATTACACGCGTCCGGCTTCTTTTCGCGGCTGGGACGTGCCCGAGGTGCTGATCTCCGGCCATCATGGCAACATTGAGGCCTGGCGGCGCGAGCAGTCGCTCCGGCGGACGTGGGAGCGCCGTCCCGACCTGCTGGAAGCAGCGGATCTGACGCCCAAGGAACGGGAGCGGCTGGCCCGCTGGGAGCGGGAGAAAGCGGCGGAGACGGCCGCCGGGGACAAGCAGGAAGAGTAGCACTGCCCCGTGTAATAACAGGGCTGCTCCAGCAAATAATTCGCCGTTTCCGTCGGCCGCTATCTTGTGTTTTTCGGCTGAATGTGATAGGATAGCTTTTGTTGTGGTTTTTTATTCCGGTGGTCCTCTGCGCTGACATCATGAAGAAGTACACATCCAAAGAGCGGCAAGAACACCTGTGTGGAAGGAGGGAATCCTATGAATTTGATTCAGGAAATTACCAAAGAACAACTTCGCACGGACATTCCGAGCTTTCGCCCCGGCGATACGCTGAAGGTGCACGTGAAAGTTATCGAGGGTTCTCGCGAGCGGATCCAGCTGTTCGAAGGCGTTGTTATCAAACGCCGCGGCGGCGGAATCAGCGAAACGTTTACCGTTCGCAAAATCTCCTACGGGGTCGGCGTGGAAAGAACATTCCCGGTGCACTCTCCGAAGATCGACAAAATCGAAGTAGCTCGCCGCGGTAAAGTACGCCGGGCTAAGCTGTACTACCTGCGCGGCCTGCGCGGCAAAGCAGCAAGAATTCAAGAAATTCGCTAAACGATCGGGGGGCTTGTGTAACAGCAAGTCCCTTTTCGTTTTTTTGTGCTATAATCAGGAAGTTGGAAATTATCCGCCACGGAAAGCGAGGCCGTCCCAATGGATTACATGGACGAGAACACGCAGCCTGCGAAACCGGCAAAAACTAAAAATGAAGTCTGGGAATGGACCAAAGCGATCCTGATCGCGCTTGTGCTTGTGATCGTCATCCGGATGTTCATCTTCAAACCGTTTATCGTGGACGGGCCGTCGATGCAGCCCAACTTCCATACCGGCGAACGGCTGATCGTAAGCGAGTGGATTTACCATCTGCGCAAGCCCCATCGCGGGGAAGTCGTCGTGTTTCACGCAACCGAGGACAAGGATTACATCAAGCGGGTCGTCGGCCTTCCGGGCGAAACCGTTTCGATTTCCGGCGGCACGGTTTACATCAACGGCGAACCGCTGGACGAGCCTTACATTCAGGAAGCCGTCGATCAATATAAACAATCGACCGGCGCAAACTATAATGCCGACTTTGCGGAAACAACCGTGCCCGAAGGCGCCGTTTTCGTTATGGGCGACAACCGGGTAGACAGCCAGGACAGCCGGATGATCGGAGCGATCGAATACGACCGGATCATCGGGCGCGCGGACATTGTCTTCTGGCCGCTCAAGGACCTGGGCATCGTCAATCATAAAAATTAGGGCCGGCGGGCAACCTGGCTGCCGGCGCGCCAACCGAGGTGACGCATGAGCATTCAATGGTTTCCGGGCCACATGACCCGAGCCCGCAGGCAAATCGAAGAAAAGCTGAAGCTGATCGACCTGGCCATCGAGCTTCTGGATGCGCGGGTGCCGCTGTCGAGCCGCAATCCGATGGTCGACCGCATTTTGGGCGGGAAGCCGCGGATTGTTTTGCTGAACAAACAGGACCTGGCCGATCCGAAAGCGACGGCCGAATGGGTCTCCTATTTCCGGGAGCAAGGGCTTGACGCGCTTCCCATCGACGCGGGAAGCGGCAACGGCGTGAAGGAAATTACGCCCCGGGCAAAGGAATTGCTGGCCGCCAAACGGGAAGCGCAGCGCAAGAAGGGCGTGAACCCCCGGGCGATGCGCGCCCTTATTGTCGGCATCCCGAACGTCGGAAAGTCCACCTTGATCAACCGGCTGGCGGGCAAAAAGGCCGCGATCACCGGAGACCGGCCCGGCGTGACGAAGGGCCAGCAGTGGATCCGGGCGGGCGAGGATCTGGACCTGCTGGATACGCCCGGCATTCTGTGGCCCAAATTCGAGGACGAAGCCGTCGGATTGCGTCTGGCGGCGACCGGCGCGATCCGGGACGAGATTTTGCACGCGCAGGACATCGTGTTCCACACCTTGAAGCATTTGGTGAACCGGTACCCGAACGAGCTTCGCGAACGGTTCCAGATCGAGTGGGACGAGGAACGCTTCGACCCGGAAAATCCGCAGGATGTTGTGGAGATCATGGAAGCGATCGGCCGCAAAAGAGGCTGCCTCATCAGCGGAGGACGCGTCGATCTGGAGAAAACGTCCGCCATTTTCCTGAAGGATTTCCGCAGCGGCAAAATGGGCCGCATTACGCTGGAGCTTCCGCAGGATTTCGCGAACCGGGAATGGTTGACGGATCAAAGCTGAAAGCAAAAGCCGGCAGATGGCCGGATTTGCATGGAAGGGCTGTTTGCCTGTTGGAGAGAGGACCAATGGCGCGGACGGCCCTTTTTTCGGCGGTTACAGTCTGAGCATTCAAGACATAGGCACGCATGCGGCAGGAGGAATACATATGCTGGAGTACGAGAAAAAGCTTTGGGAATCGCGCCGGGCGTCCCGTATCGCCGGGATCGACGAGGTCGGCAGGGGCTGCTTGTTCGGAGACGTTGTTGCCGCGGCGGTCATTTTGCCGGCGGGCCTTGTGCTGGAGGGCGTGAACGATTCCAAAAAGCTGACCGCCAAAAAAAGGGACGAGCTTTACGATTTGATTATGGGCAAAGCGCTGGCGGTCGGCGTTTCGGCGGTCGGAGCCGAAACCGTGGACCGGATCAACATCAAGCAGGCGGCGCGGCTGGCCATGAAGCAGGCGCTGGAAGGCCTGTCCGTGCAGCCGGATTATTTGCTGGTGGATGCGGAGAAGGTGGACAGTCCGCTGCCGCAGCTTGCCATCATTCACGGGGATGCGATGAGCCAATCCATCGCAGCCGCTTCGATCATCGCCAAGGTTACGCGGGACCGGATGTGCGTGGAATGGGAGGCGCGTTATCCCGGCTACGGGATTGCCCTGCATAAAGGCTACGCGACGAAATTTCACCGGGAACGGCTGGCAGAGCTTGGTCCGAGCCCGATGCACCGGAAAACCTTTATCCGGAAAATCGTGGCGGCGCCCGAACAGCAAACTTTTTTTCCCGATCTTTGATTTTGATTCCCGGATGCCGATAACCCATACATAAGGAATGGAAGACGAACGGAAAAGGCAGGAGGCGAGAGCATGAGCATGAACATTGGCCAAACCCTGAAAAGCATGCTGGGCGACATCAAGGCCGGCGAGCCCAAAATGACGGAGCTGAAGCCCGGACAGGTTGTTCGCGGCGTGGTGACGCAAGTGGTCTCCGACCAGGAGGCCGTTGTCAGCATTGGCGGGACGCCGGTTCATGCGCGTTTGGAAGCTCCGCTCAAGCAAGGCGACACGGCGCTCTTGCAGGTGCAGCCGGAGAACCGGGACGGCATGGTGGTGCTGAAGCCTTTGTCGTCCTCCGATCTGGCGATTCCGGAGCAATCCATGGGTGACATGCTTCGCGGCTTCGGCGTTAAGGATACGGCTGCCAACCGGGAGGCGGTCCAGTTTCTTCATCTGAACGGAGTGCCGCTGACCCGGGAGACGGTTCGCGAGTTTGCGGCGGCTTTGCAGATGAACCCGAAGGGCGTCGGCAAAGAGGAATGGCGGGACGCAGCCTTGCTGGCGGTGCGCAAAGGGCTGCCGCTGACAGAGACGACGTTAACTGCACTGCATTCGATTCTGAGCGGAAAAGGGATGCATGAAACCCTGGAGGGCTTGGCAAGCCAGGCGGCCCGGTTCCTGCAGTCGGCAGTCGCGGCGCCGGGCGGGGATGCGGCGCAGCTGGTGCGGCTGATCAGCCAAGCGCTGGACGAGATTGCCGGCACAGTTGGCAAAGGCGTAGCGGACGGAACGGCTGGTAGCGGCGCGGGAGCGAGTAGCGCGAGCGGGAACGCGGGCGCAGCGGCGAGCGGCGCGGGAGCGGGCNGACGAGCGACGCGGGAGCAGGCGTAGCGAGCGGGAATGCAGGCGCAGCGGCGAGCGGCGCGGGAACGAGTAGCGCGAGCGGGAACGCGGGCGCAGCGGCGGGCGGCGCGGGAGCGGGCGTAGCGAGCGGGAACGCGGGCGCAGCGGCGGGCGGCGCAGGAGCAGGCGCAGCGAGCGGGAACGCAGGCGCGGCGGCGAGCGGCGCAGGAGTGAGCGGGAACACGGGCGCTGCGGCGGATGGGGCCGCCGAGCAGGCAAGCGGAGCTACTGCGGCGCGCGCTCCAGAGGAAAAAGGCGGCTGGATCGGCCGGCTGTTTTCCGCTATGGGCCTCGACCATGAGCGGAGCTTGAGCCGGCTGCCCCATGCGGCGGCGTCCGGGCCGGCTGGTCAAGCCGACATGATTGGCGCTCCCGTCCATTCCGACGCACACGCTTCGTTAAAGAGCCTGCTGCTGCAGGCGGCCGAGCACCCCGATTTGCCCCCGGCGCTGCGGGACGCGGCTCAACAGGCCTTGCAGCAGATTACCGGCCAGCAGCTTCTGCTGACGCCGGACCGTAGCGCGCTTTTTTCCCACGTCACCATGATGGTTCCGTTTTTCAACGAAGCGGGCGAGCAAACGGCGGCCGTACACATTGAATCCCGGACCGGAAAACGCGGCGAGCTGGATGCCGCAAATTGCCGCCTGCTGTTTGACCTGTCGCTGCAGGCCATGGGCAACGTGCTGATCGACGTGCAGGTTGTGGACAAGATTGTCGGCCTCCGGGTTCACAACGATCATCAAATGACCGGTGCAATTCTGGAGGCTTCAAAGGAAGAGATCGGGGCATCCCTGTCCGGAGCGGGCTACCAGCTTTCCTTTTTGCAAACCCTGCCGTACCCGGTTCCTGCGGAAGGGGCCGCGGCCGGCGCTTCGGCTTTGGCGGAGGCGGCGAGAAACCGGAAGGAATTTTATCCTTCGAAGCCCTACAAAGGAATGGACATCCGCATATGACGAGCAAAAAACACACGGTCAAACAGGCGGTCGGCCTGCGCTACAACCCGGAACAAATGCAGGCGCCGACCGTCATTGCCAAAGGCAAAGGGCATGTCGCCGAGGAAATTCTCAAAAAGGCCCGGGAGCACGGCGTGCCCGTCCAGGAAGACGCCTCCCTGGTTGAAGTATTGGGTCAGCTGGAGCTGGACACCCAGATTCCGGGCGAGCTGTACCAGCTCGTGGCGGAAATTCTCAGCTTTGTTTACCGGACCGATACCCGTGTGAAAGGACGGCGGGAATCTTGACCGGATACCGGAGGACCGGCCAAAAGACGGAACAAAGCGGCGCAAAACCTTCCGCCGGCCGAGACAAAGACGGACGCAAACAAACCGGGCTGTTAGGCGAACGGATGGCGGCGGAACATCTGTCGGGTATGGGCTGTGCCATCCTGGCGCGGAATTGGCGCTGTCGTACGGGCGAGCTGGATCTGGTTGTCCGGGATGCAGATACGCTGGTCTTTGTCGAGGTGCGCACACGGCACCGGACCGGCACGTTCGGGTCGCCGCAGGAATCGGTGGATGCCCGCAAGCAGCAGCAGGTCCGCCGGACGGCGCTTGTTTACCTGCAGCAAAACGGCGGACTTGACCAAAAAATCCGTTTCGATCTGGTAGCGGTCGAACTGGATGGAGTACATGCCGTGGTATCGCTCCGGCATTATCCGCACGCGTTCTGAACGGCGGAAAGCCAATGTCGTCCGTTTCAACCCGTTGTCATTTGTTTGCGGGCTATTCATTCAGGGGCTCTGACCCGTTGCCTTCCCGCTGCACGAGGAGGGCTTTTTTGCATTTCCTCACCGATTCCTATACCCTGCAAATAAAACAAGTCCTGTATCATTGTCGGTGGTGCAAGGATGGCGCGGGTGGCTAATGGGGGAGCTTCAAACGGACTCCGCAAAAAGGGGACGATGCGAGCATAGACACTCACGGAAAACAAAAAGCCGGGAATCCGAATTCCCGGCCTGCGCAGCAGCTATTGCTTTTATACCAGTTCGATGCTTTTCAGCGTTTCCCCGTCAAGCCCCTTGATCGAAAACCGGTTTTGCTCCAGAACAGCGTAGGAGTTGGGGTGGTTTTCTTTGGGCAGCGAGATGGAGCCCGGGTTCAGCAGGTAAATGCCGTCTTTCTTTTCGGCCACCGGAATATGGGTATGGCCCTGGATAAAGACGTCGCCTTCCGAAAGCGGCGGCAGCTTGTCCATGGAGAACAAATGCCCGTGCGTGGCGAAAATCCGCTTGCCTTCATAAATCAGCAGGGCATAGTCGGCTAAAGCGGGGAAGTTCAGCAGCATTTGGTCGACCTCGGCCTCGCAATTGCCGCGAACCGTCACCAGCCGGTCACGGCGGGCATTCAGGGCGTCTGCCACAAGCTGCGGGTTGTAGCCCTCCGGCAGCGGATTGCGGGGGCCGTGATAGAGCAGGTCGCCGAGCAAAACCAGCTGATCGGCACGCTCTTCGTCAAATTTTGCGAGCGCCTGGTTCAGCCAGTGGCTGGAGCCGTGCACATCGGACAGAAAAAACAGCTTCATGATGATCGCTCCTTTACATTTGCTTTTTGTCCAGGTTGCGGTATTGAACCGCCTCCGCCATATGAGGCAGACCGATGGTGTCCGCCCCCTCCAGATCGGCGATGGTGCGCGCCATTTTGAGGATGCGGTCATGCGCCCGGATGCTGAGGCCGAGCCCCTCGAACGTGCGGCGAAGCATCGCTTCGGCATCGGGGCGGAGGGCGCAATGGCGGCGCAGCAAACGCCCGGTGAGTTCGCCGTTAAAGGAAATTCCGGTACCCGCATACCGCTCTTCCTGACGTTTTCTCGCTTCCAGCACGCGTTCTCTCATCTCTTGTGACGAGAGGGATTCGGCCCGGCCGCTAAAGTGCTCGTAAGGAATTCTCGGCACCTCCACCTGCAGGTCGATCCGGTCCAGCAGCGGGCCTGAAATGCGGGAGCGGTACCGAAGCCTTTGCAGGGGCGAGCAGGTACAGGAGGACGTTTCCGTCTCTCCTTCGTAATAGCCGCACGGACAGGGATTCATGGAGGCGGCCAGCATCAGCGAGGAAGGGAACGTATACACGGCCTTCGCGCGTCCGATCGTCACCTCTCGGTCTTCCAGCGGCTGGCGCAGCACTTCCAGGGAGAGCCGGGAAAACTCCGGCAGCTCGTCGAGAAACAGCACGCCGTGATGCGCGAGACTTACTTCCCCGGGCTTCGGGACGGAGCCGCCTCCTATCAAGCCCGCCGGGGAGATCGTGTGATGTGGCGCGCGGAAAGGAGGCGTGCGGAGCAGCCCGGCCCTTCCCTGGAGTTTGCCGGCCACGCTGTAGATTTTGGTCGTTTCCAGCGCTTCCTGTTCGGTTAAGCCCGGAAGGATCGTAGGCAGCCGCTTGGCGAGCATCGTTTTGCCGGTTCCGGGCGGACCGATCAGCAGGATGTTATGAAAGCCCGCAGCGGCGACCATGAGAGCCCGTTTGGCGTGCAGCTGCCCGAAAATATCCGCATAATCAAGCCCGGCCGCTTCAAGTCGTTCCGTCCCGGCCCCCGCTTCCGGATGGCCCGCCGCATCCTCAACCGTTAGCGGTTCGCCGGACGCAGAGCGGACGAAGGCGCCTGCCTCCAGCCATTGCCCGCCCTGTTCCGCCAAAATGCGTATATCGTTCAGATGCTTCAGCGGAAGGGCGGACACGCCTTCCATCAGCAGAGCTTCCTGCACATTTTCTTCCGGCAGCAGAAAGCGCCGGATGCCGCGGGACCGGGCATGATGCACCATGGCCAAAACCCCCGCCACCGGCCGCAGGGTTCCGTCCAGCGCCAGCTCGCCGATCAGAAGCGTGTTATCCAGCAATCCGGCGGGAAGCTGGCCGCTGGTGAGCAGCATGCACAGCGCGATCGCCAAATCGTAGGCGGTTCCTTCCTTGCGGACATCGGCGGGTGCCAGATTGACCGTGACCCGTTCCAGCGGGAAAACAAACCGGCAGTTTTTCACTGCCGCCCGTACCCGTTCGATGGATTCCCGGACGGCCGTGTCCGGCAGCCCGACCACGGCGACCTGCGGCAGTCCGTTGGCAATGTCGACCTCCACTTCAACCAGTTGACCGTCGATGCCGGCAAGGCAGGCGGTCGTTACTTTTCCAAACAACAAAAACACCTCTCTCCTTCTTGCGCGGCCGCTTAGGCAGGCCGGGTCAGAACGGAAAGGTGCTTCCTTTATCCGCCGCCGGATCTTCCGGATCCGGCATCGTACTCCTGTTAAATTTCGGCATGGGCTCCGTTTCTCCTTCTCGTGTTCACGAAAATGACAAATATGCAAGGGCGGATTAGCATGTTTTCATGGCGGATGGCAGAAGTGACTGTTACCCCTTTTCATTTTTTGACAATGGTACCTTTTGCCCGAAGCAAAAAGAGGGAAGGAAGGTTCCTCCTTTTTTTTCTGGGCATATGGAGCGATTTTCCGGAAAAATGTTGCAAACGATAGGGGATTGGGTAATAGTGGGGGTTGGAAATTACAATGTCTAGGAGGAAATCATCTTGAAGAAATGGACTACTGTTATTTTGGGGACTGTACTAACACTCAGCCTTGCCGGATGCGGGAACAAAGAAAAAGAAGCCGAAAGCTCCGCGTCCCCGGCAAGCGCTGCAACTTCGGCTGCTTCCGCGCCTGCGGCGACGGCATCGCCCGCAGCAACCGAGACACCGGCGGCGGAAACAGGCGGGGCCATCACGGTTGAAGAATTTCTCACAAAAGCTACGGAGGCCGGGAAAAGCCTGGAAAGCTTCGAAATGCTGAACGAGACCTCCCAAAATATTGAAATGACCCTGGAGGGCCAAACCCGCACGGCCGACAGCAAAACGTCCTCCACCGCCCAATTCATCAAAAAGCCATTTACCATGCATCAGGTGATGACGTCCTCGGGCAACGCTGCGCCGGGAGGGGTCATGGAAGTGGAGCAATATCTGACGGCTGACGGAATGTATTCCAAAGTAAACGGGCAATGGGTCAAGATTCCGTCCTCCCTTACTGCCGACCTTACCGCGACGCTGGAGCAATCCGCCAGTCCGGAAGCGCAGCTGGAAGAGCTGAAGACCTTGACCGATAGCTTGAAAATCGTTGAGGAAGGCGATGAGTACCTGCTGACTACGGAAGTATCCGGGGATCAGGTGAAGGAGCTGGCCAAAGAATACATGAGCCAGAGCGGATCGTCCACCCCCGAAGAACAAGCGATGATGGAGCAAATGAACGTGGAAACCATGACCATTCAATATGCGGTGCAAAAAGATACGTTCTATCCGACCAAAACGAGCGTTTCCATGGCCATGAAAGTCGACGTGGAAGGGCAGTCGGTCAGCATCACCATGGATATGAACAGCTCGGTATCCAAACACAATGAAATCGGCGAAATCAAAGTGCCGGAAGAAGCATTGAACGCTCCGGAGCAGGAGATGCCGGCCACGCCGTAAGCTCGCTTTTTGAGCAAAAGAAAGGGAAGCGACAGTCCGGCCCGTGCTTGCTGGAGGACCGGCCGACCGTCGCGGAAAGACCGCCATTCCTTCGGGAATCGGCGGTCTTTGCTTTTGCTGTTTTGGGCAAGAAGCCGTCCTTCTGCGCTTCAATGCGCTGAGTAAAGCCATTGCATGTCCGGACTTCTGCCCAACGCTTGGAGAGATGCAAAAAGGGCATGCTAAAGAAGAGGTGAATGCAATGGAAGAAAAACCTTATTTTTGTCCGAACTGCCGTTCCAACCGATACAAATTCAGCCGGCTGACGACGTTCTCGACGCCGTTTCTGAAGGATGCCCTTACGGGCCAGCAGTTGGAGACGGGAGAGCCCGAGGCGCTGCCGGAAGAGGAGCCTTTGATCCAGTGCCAGGTTTGCCAGTTTGCCGGCAATGAGCTGCGTTTCATCAAGCAGGCGGAACGGGAGCCTAGGCCCGGCGCGCCGCTCTCAAACGGACTGGCTTAAGCGGCGGCCCAGCCTCTCATTGGACCGGCAGGCCAAATGGCTGAAAGGTGCGCTTAAGCCGAATCAGACAAACAGGACCTCATGAAAGCATGAGGTCCCCAGGCTGTTGAGAAAGTCTCGTTAGGCATTTTTTGTGCAAAAGGGCAGCAAGCGCGAATTCCCATTAACCGGAGGGTTTCGCGCTTGCAACCTGGACAGGAAGTGCAATAAAGCAACTAATCCGATTATATCTGACCATTATCGACCGTTTAGTTGCAAAAAAGCAATTAATTCTCCGCTTTTCTCCAGATATCGCTTGTTTATTCAGATTTAAGTGCGTCTAGGGATTTATTTTGCGATCGGAACGGGACACCATCGAAAATAAGTGTCGCTGTGCATCTATTTGCCTTTTTTCCCGGACTTCGTGGGCTTGTGCCCGCCACTTGCGATTTTCAGCCAATAAAGCAGAGAGAAGAAAGGGAGAACGAGGCAAACGGGGAGGCGCTGATGACGGTAGCCGTACAGAATAGGACGAAGACAGCGACCCCAACAGGATCGCTGAGATTAACGGAGTAAGTACCCCCTTCGTTTTCCCCCTTTACAACGAGCACAAACGAAACTGAGCACCCACGGGAACTAAAATGAGCTGGGTTTCTCGACAAGCTGAGGCCCTCATGTCAGCATGAGGGCCTCTTTGTTATTGCATCGCCAAATCCTATCGGAGCTTTCCCTTCTCCGGCCGTTGGCACCCGGTTCATCCGCCGCCGGCGCTTACGCCTTCGCGGAATCCGCCGTCTTGCTTTCGCAGACGATCGTCCAGCCGAACGGATCGTCCAGGCTGCCGTTCTGGATGCCGGTGATGCTGTCGTACACGCGCTGGGACAGCGGACCGATCTTGCCGCCGCCGATGACCATGTTCTTGCCTTCCCAATTCAGCCGGCCGATCGGGGAAATAACGGCCGCCGTACCGGTGCCGAACGCTTCCTCCAGCGTGCCGTTCTCGTACGCCTCGGCAATTTCGGCGATCGAGATTTTCCGCTCCTCGACCGGAACGTCCCAGCTTTTCAGGAGCTGCAGCACCGAGTCGCGGGTAATCCCGCCGAGGATGCTTCCGTTCAGCATGGGCGTGCAGACCTTGCCGCCGATCTTAAAGAAGACGTTCATGCTGCCGACCTCTTCGACATATTTCTGCTCCACGCCGTCGAGCCACAGCACTTGGTCGCAGTTGTCGGCGTGCGCGTCTTCCTGCGCTTTCAGGCTCGATGCATAGTTGCCCGCCGTTTTGGCGAAGCCGGTGCCGCCCCGCACCGCGCGGACATACTTGTCCTCCACGCGGATGTCAACGGGCTTCAGCCCGTTTCCGTAATAGGAGCCGACGGGGGAGAGGATGATCATAAACAGGTAGCGGCTCGAGGCGCGGACGCCCAGTCCAACCTCCGTGGCGATGATGAAGGGGCGGATGTAGAGGGACGATCCGTCCGCTTCCGGGACCCATTCCGCTTCCCGGCCTACCAGCTCGCGCACCGCGTCGACAAAAAACGCCTCGTCGAAAGCGGGAATGTTCAGCCGTTCGCCGGACAGGTTCAACCGCTCGGCGTTTTTCTCGGGACGGAACAGACGAAGCGTGCCATCCTTGCCCTTGAAGGCCTTCATGCCTTCAAAAATCGCCTGCCCGTAGTGGAAGATCATCGCGGCCGGGTCCAGCGTCAGGGGAGCGTACGGGACGATCCGGGGGTCGTTCCAGCCTTTTTCCCTGGAGTAGTCCATCAGGAACATATAATCGGTAAAAAATTTGCCGAATCCAAGCGAAGCCGAGTCCGGCTTCGACTTCAGGGAGACCGCTTTTTCAAAACGAATGTCGTCTGCCTTGTAATTCGTCATGGTCAAGTCCACCTTCCAGTATCGTATCTTGCCGTTTTTTCTATTTTACACTATACGCACCGGAAATTCATTGTACAATCCGAAAGTGTCAATTAAAATCATAGACAACGTCAATGATTCGGAGGAGAAAACAGTGGATTTTCGGCTGCTGGAGTACTTTTTGGCGGTTTGCGAGGAGCTTCATTTTACCCGGGCGGCGGACAAGCTGGGCGTCAGCCAGCCGACGCTGAGCCAGCAAATCCGGCTCTTGGAGCATCGGGTGGGAACGCCTTTGTTCCGGCGGATCGGCAAACGCATTTTCCTGACGGAAGCGGGCGAAATTCTGCGGAAGCATACCGCGAACGCGTTTCACGAGCTGGAGCAGGCCCGCAATGCAATCGGCGATTTGAAGAAAATGAAGCGCGGCAAACTGCGGATCGGCTGCTCGGGGAATCACCTGCTCGCCGCCGCGGCCGCCGGTTTTCACTCTTTGTACCCGGAAATCGAACTCAGCCTGGCCGAGCTCGCCACCGAAGAAACGCTGCACGGGCTGCTGCATCACAACCTCGACCTGGGGATCGTTTTTTTGACGTTCGACGAAGAACGCCTGGAGCGCGTGCCGCTGTACGAGGAAACGCTGGAGCTCGTCGTTTCCCGCGATTTTCCGGTTCCCGAGGATGGAAACGGCTGTATTCCATTGACGGCCTTGGCGGATGTTCCGCTGATTTTGCTGCAAAAGAAATTTTACGTCCGTCAGTTATTCGACCGGTTTATGCAATCGGCGGGGCTTGCGGCGAAGCCGAAAATCGAGCTTTCCACGCTCGAAACGCTGAGCCGGATGGCGGCGGGCGGCGTGGGCGGCGCGGTGCTGCCCCGGTCATATGCGTCGGGTCTTCAGGACGCAAGCCTGCGCCGCGTGCCGATCGTCGATCCGGTGCCTTTTCAGCCGGTCGGGATCGTGTATCACAAGGACACGTACTTGAACCTGCCGGCGCGTTTATTTATTGATCACGTAAAAAGCTGTCTTCGCGCGGAGACGGAGGAATAAGATAAAAGAGGCCCGCTTTCCCTGGGGCAGACAAGATAGCAGATCGGCAGCCGGTCCCGATTTGCTATTTTTTATTTTGTCAATAAAATAGGATATAGACACTACACTCTTCTTATGTATTGTTGCACCGACAGATCGCGCATTCAGATGATGGGAGGATCGGTTGATGAACATTCATGAGTACCAGGGGAAAGAAGTGCTCCGGCAGTACGGGGTTTCCGTCCCGAGAGGAAAAGTCGCCTATACGGCGGAGGAAGCGGTTGAAGCCGCATTGGAGCTCGGGTCTTCCGTAACGGTCGTCAAAGCGCAGATTCACGCGGGCGGCCGGGGAAAGGCGGGCGGTGTCAAAATCGCCAAGTCGCTGGACGAGGTGCGGGAGCACGCCGGGGAGCTGCTCGGCAAAGTGCTTGTTACCCACCAGACGGGCCCGGCGGGCAAAGAAGTAAAGCGGCTCCTGATCGAAGAAGGCGTTGATATCCGCCAGGAGTATTACATCGGTCTGGTGCTCGACCGCAGCGTCGGCCGCGTCGTTCTGATGGCTTCGGAGGAAGGCGGAACGGAAATCGAAGAGGTGGCCGCCCGCACGCCGGAAAAGATTTTTCGGGAAACGATCGATCCCGCCGTCGGACTGCTGCCGTTTCAGGCAAGACGGCTTGCGAAAGCGATCCGCATTCCGGATGAACTGGCCGGCAAGGCGGTGCGGTTTATGGCCGCTTTGTACAGCGCTTACATGGACAAAGATTGCACGGTGGCGGAAATCAACCCGCTTGTTGTAACCGGCTCGGGCGAGATTATCGCGCTGGATGCCAAGCTGAATTTTGACGCCAATGCCTTGTACCGGCACAAAGACATCCAGCAGCTGCGGGACCCGGATGAGGAAGACCCGAAGGAAATCGAAGCCTCCCGGCACGATCTGTCTTATATTTCCCTGGACGGAAACATCGGCTGCATGGTGAACGGTGCCGGTCTGGCCATGGCAACCATGGACATCATTCATTACTACGGCGGGGAGCCCGCCAATTTTCTGGACGTCGGAGGCGGCGCCTCGGCGGAAAAAGTGGCGGAAGCGTTCAAGATCATTCTTTCCGACACGAACGTAAAAGGCATCTTTATCAACATCTTCGGGGGCATTATGCGCTGCGACGTGATCGCCGAAGGCGTCGTTTCGGCCGCCCGGCTGGTGGGGCTGGACCGTCCGCTCGTGGTCCGGCTGGAAGGCACGAATGTGGACCGGGGCAAGGCGATTCTCAGCCAATCGGGACTGAATATCATAGCCGCGGACTCCATGGCCGACGGGGCGCAAAAAATCGTCCGCGAGGTTCAAACGGCCTGACCGGAAATCCGGCGCGACAGCGTTCGGACGGTCAAGCGAAAGCCGTCAGACGGATTTTCGAATAAGCGAGAAAAGGATGTGTTGGGAATGAGCATCTTTATCGGCCGCGACACGAAAGTCATCACCCAGGGGATAACCGGGGCAACCGGGCTGTTTCATACAAAAGGCGCGCTGGAATACGGCACGAAAATGGTCGGCGGGGTCACGCCCGGCAAAGGCGGCACTCAGCTGGAGATCGCACTGGACAGCGGACAGACGGTTTCGCTGCCGGTTTTCGACTCGGTGCGGGAGGCCAAGGCCGCGACGGGAGCGACCGTTTCCGTGATTTATGTGCCTCCGGCGTTTGCGGCCGACTCGATCATGGAGGCGGCCGAGGCGGGACTGGAGCTGATCATCTGCATTACCGAAGGGATTCCGGTGGTCGACATGATCAAGGTCAAGCGTTATCTCGAAGACAAACGCTCCGTGCTGATCGGCCCCAACTGTCCGGGCGTGATCACGCCGGGGGAGTGCAAAATCGGCATCATGCCGGGCTACATTCATACGCCGGGCCATGTCGGCGTCGTGTCGCGGAGCGGCACTTTGACCTACGAGGCGGTGCATCAGCTCACGGTGCGGGGCATCGGCCAGTCGACGGCCGTCGGGATCGGCGGCGATCCGGTCAAAGGCTCGGAATTTATCGATGTGCTGCGCCGCTTTAACGAAGACCCCGACACCTACGCCGTTATCCTGATCGGGGAAATCGGAGGCACGGCCGAGGAAGAAGCGGCGGAATGGATCAAGCTGCACATGAAAAAGCCGGTGGTCGGCTTTATCGGCGGCCAGACGGCTCCGCCGGGCAAGCGGATGGGCCATGCGGGAGCGATTATCGCCGGCGGGAAGGGGACGGCGGCCGAGAAGGTGGCCGCCCTGGAGGCGGCGGGCATCCGCGTGGCGCCCACCCCGGCGGATATGGGCGAAACGCTGGCGAATCTGCTGGCGGAAAAAGGGCTGCTTGAGAAATGCATCACAGCGAAAGCGTCCGTAAATTCGTAAGCTTGGAGTATATAAGAACACGGAACAGGTAAGCAACCTTTCCTTGCCCTCGCGGGCGGGAAAGGTTTTTTTATTTACCTGGGTCTAGGCTGTGTCAGGCCTTGCTGCCCTGGGGCATGTTCCGAAAAGGAGAGACTTTATGGACCGGAGAACGGTATTGCTTGCGCTTCAGGAGATCAAGGGAGTGGGCTGGAAAACGATTCTGAAGCTTGCGGCGGAGCTTGCAGACCTGGCGGCTTTGCCCGGTCTGTCCGCCGAAGCGCTCGTCCGGCTTGGCCTGCCCGCAGCACGGGCGGAGGCCGTGCTTGCCGGGCTGAACGGCCGCGACTGGAGCGACCTGGAACGCGGCTACGCGGAGCGCGGCATCCGCTGCATCGTGATCGGCGACCCGGCTTACCCGGCGCTGCTCGCCGAAACCTCGCAGCCCCCGTGGGCGCTGTACGCCATCGGCCGGCCGGAGCTCCTGGCCCGTCCGGCGTTTGCCGTCGTGGGGACAAGGTCCCCGTCGGCGTACGGCCGGCGGGCGGCGGAGGACATCGGCCGCCTGCTGTCGCGCGCGGGAGCGTCCGTCGTCAGCGGTCTCGCGCGCGGCATCGACGGCGCCGCCCACGCGGGCGCGCTGGAGGCGGCCGGCGGGACGATCGCCGTCGTGGGCGGCGGCCCCGACGTCGTCTACCCGCCGGACAACGCTCCGCTGCGCGCGGAGATTGCCCGGCGAGGGCTGATCGTGTCCGAGTTCCCGCCGGGAACGGCGATCCGCCCCGGGCTGTTTCCGCTGCGCAACCGGATCATCGCCGGGCTTTCGCTCGCCACCATCGTGGTCGAAGCTGCGGAGCGCAGCGGCTCCCTGATCACGGCCGATCAGGCGCTGGACGAATCCCGCGATGTGTTTGCGGTGCCCGGCCCGATCAGCTCGCCCAAAAGCCGCGGCACCAATCTGCTTCTGCGGCAGGGCGCCCGGATCGTGACCGAGCCGCAGGACATTTTGCGGGATTATGCCGGCTTTCCCGGCCTCTCGGCCGAACCGGACGGCGAAACCGCTTGCGCTTTATCCGCCCCGGAACGGGAGGTGCTCGGCCTCTTGTCGAACATCCCCTCGACCTTTGACGAGCTGATGGCCGGCGCGGGCAAAGATTTTGGCGCCCTTCACGAAATCCTGCTGTCCCTGACTTTGAAAAAGCGGATCAAAGCGCTTCCGGGAGCGGCGTATCTCCGGCTATAAAGGTTGTATATTTGCCGATATCTTCGGGAGTCGGAAGGAGAATTCGGGGTAAAGAGAGAATAGAAAAGAGCGGTTTTGGAATCCCGTTCCAGATCGTTCTTTCATTATATATTTGACAAGTAGGGCGCGATTGTGTAGAAATGAATGGTGACGCCAGCAGGTTTTCGGAACCGTTTTCGTCCGCGCCGGGACTGCGGAAGCACGGGGCAGTCCGGCCGTCTTAGCGGCGGGTTGGAACCATTCGGGCGCATTCGACGTACATCATGGGTAAACCTTAACAATAGCACGCTCCGCTTTTTTATAGTCGCCGGCGCTCCTTTTGCACAGAGGAAGCTGCCGGAGGATAACGGGGCGGATGAAAGCATGCCGCGTCCGGCGCGGCGAAACGAAGACAAGCAACCGCTCAAATGAAGGGGGTCGGTGCAATGGCAGATTCTCTTGTGATCGTGGAATCACCCGCCAAGGCAAAAACGATCGGAAAATATCTGGGAAGCAAATTCATTGTCAAAGCCTCCATGGGGCACATCCGCGATCTTCCCAAAAGCCAAACCGGCGTCGAAGTGGATAACGGCTTCGAGCCCAAATACATCACCATCCGCGGCAAAGGCCCCGTTCTGAAGGAACTCAAGGACGCCAGCCGCAAAGTGAAAAAAATTTATCTGGCCGCTGACCCTGACCGCGAAGGGGAAGCGATCGCTTGGCATCTCGCGCATTACCTGGACATCGACGAGAAGGACTCCTGCCGGGTCGTGTTCAACGAGATTACGAAGCAGGCGGTAAAGGACGCGTTCAAGACGCCGCGCCCGATCAACATGGACCTGGTGAACGCGCAGCAGGCGCGGCGGATTCTCGACCGTCTGGTCGGCTACAAGATCAGTCCGCTGCTTTGGAAGAAGGTCAAAAAGGGCTTGTCCGCCGGGCGCGTTCAATCGGTGGCCGTCAAGCTGATCAACGACCGCGAGAATGAGATCCGGGAGTTTGTGCCGGAGGAATACTGGTCCATCACGGCGGCACTGCTTCAGAAAGGCGCGCCGGTGGAGGCCAAATTCTACGGCAGCGCGGGGCAGAAGCGGGAGCTGTCGAACGAATCAGATGTTCAGGCGATTTTGAAGGAGATTGGAAACGGGCCGTTTGCGGTCGCGGAGGTCCGCGAGAAGGAACGGCTGCGGAATCCGTCCGCTCCGTTCATCACCAGTACCCTGCAGCAGGAAGCGGCGCGCAAGCTGAACTTCCGCGCTTCCAAAACGATGTCCGTCGCCCAGCAGCTGTACGAGGGCATCGACCTCGGCAAAGAGGGAACGGTCGGTCTTATTACCTACATGCGGACCGACTCCACCCGGATCTCCCCGGTGGCGCAGGAAGAAGCCAAATCGTACATCACCGAGAAGTACGGCGAAGCTTTTTATCCGGAGACCCCGCGGGTGTACACCAAGAAAGCGGCCAATACCCAGGACGCCCACGAAGCGATCCGGCCCAGCTCCGTCCTGCGCGAGCCGGATGCGATCAAGGAATTTTTGAGCCGCGATCAGTACCGGCTGTACAAACTCATTTGGGAACGGTTTGTTTCAAGCCAGATGGCCTCCGCCGTTCTGGACACCGTAACGGCCGATATCGCCGCCGGGTCGCATCTTTTCCGCGCCGCCGGCTCCCAGGTGAAGTTCCCCGGGTTCATGAAGGTCTATATCGAAGGCAACGATGACGGCACGACGGAGGAGGAACGGCTTTTGCCCCCGCTCAAGCAGGGCGACGTTCTCGAAGTGTCCGGCATCGAGCCGAAGCAGCATTTTACCCAGCCGCCCCCAAGGTACACTGAAGCCCGGCTGGTGCGGGCGCTGGAGGAAATGGGCATCGGACGGCCCAGCACGTACGCCCCGACGCTGGAGACGATTCAAAAGCGCGGATACGTGGCTCTGGAGGAGAAGAAATTTGTCCCCACCGAGCTCGGCGAGCTGGTAGACGAGCTGATGGCGGAGTTCTTCCCCGAAATCCTCGATGTGGAGTTTACCGCCCGCATGGAAGAGGATTTGGACCATGTCGAGGAAGGCCGCGAAGACTGGGTGAAGGTGCTGGAGCATTTCTACGAGTCGTTTGAGAAGCGGCTGGAAGTCGCCGAGGAAGAAATGAAGGAAATTGAAATCCAGGACGAAGTGTCCGATGAGATATGCGAGAAATGCGGCCGCCCGCTCGTTTACAAGATGGGCCGGTTCGGCAAATTCCTCGCCTGCTCCGGCTTTCCGGAATGCCGCAACACCAAGCCGATCATCAAGGATACCGGCGTAATTTGCCCCACCTGCGGGGAAGGGCGGATCGTGGAGCGGCGCAGCAAGAAAGGGCGCATCTTCTTCGGCTGCAACCGTTACCCGGAATGCGATTTCGTTTCCTGGGACCGGCCCTTCGGCGAGAAGTGCCCGTCCTGCGAAAGCATGCTGATCGTCAAGAACTCCAAGAACGGTCCTGTCGTTCAATGCACCGCATGCGATTACAAACGGGAGCTCCAGGAGGAAGGAACGGAAGAAGCCGAATAAACAAACCGGCCCGAAAGCTAAGCTTCCTGCGGAAGCTTAGCTTTCCTTTGCGGCCGGGACAACCAGAAGGAGGAGTACGGTTTGACTACAGCAAGCAGCAGGACCCCGGTTACGGTTGTCGGCGCAGGTCTCGCAGGCAGCGAGGCCGCCTGGCAGATCGCCAAACAGGGAGTGCCCGTGATTCTATACGAGATGCGGCCGATCGTCAAAACCCCGGCGCATATCAGCGACAAGTTTGCCGAGCTGGTGTGCAGCAATTCGCTGCGCGCCAACGGCTTGTCCAACGCGGTCGGAGTAATCAAGGAGGAAATGCGGCGGCTTGACTCGCTTATTCTCTCGTCCGCCGACCGCCATGCCGTGCCGGCGGGCGGGGCGCTGGCCGTGGACCGGGACGGTTTTTCCGGCGCGGTCACCCAGGCGCTGCGCGAGCATCCGCTCGTTGAGGTGCGCAATGAGGAGCTGACGGAGCTTCCGGACGGCATCGTGGTGATTGCTTCCGGCCCGCTGACGTCCGCTCCGCTCGCCGCCCGGTTAAAGGAGCTGCTCGGGGAAGAGTATTTGTATTTCTACGATGCGGCCGCTCCGATTGTCGAGAAGGATTCGATCGACATGGACAAGGTGTACGTCGCCTCGCGCTACGATAAAGGGGAAGCGGCCTACATCAATTGCCCGTTTACCGAGGAAGAGTTCAACGCGTTTTACGACGCGCTTGTATCGGCGGAGACCGCTCCGGTCAAGGAATTTGAGAAAGAAATTTATTTCGAGGGCTGCATGCCGGTCGAGGTCATGGCCTCCCGCGGCCGCCAGACATTGCTCTTCGGTCCGATGAAGCCTGTGGGACTGCCGGACCCGAAGACCGGCAAAATCCCCCACGCCGTACTCCAGCTGCGCCAGGACAACGCGGCCGGCACGCTGTACAACCTGGTCGGGTTCCAGACGCACCTGAAATGGGGCGAGCAAAAGCGGGTCTTTTCGCTGATTCCCGGCCTGGAGAATGCCGAGTTCGTCCGGTACGGGGTTATGCACCGGAACACGTTCCTGAATTCGCCGCGTTTGCTGAAGCCGACCTATCAGTACAGGGGACGCGATACGCTTTTCTTCGCCGGCCAGATGACCGGAGTGGAAGGCTACGTCGAGTCGGCGGCCTCCGGGCTTCTTGCCGGCATCAATGCGGGACGGCTGGCGAACGGGCTGGAGCCGCTGATTTTCCCTCAGGAGACAGCCTTGGGCGGTATGGCGCATTACGTGACCCATGCCGATCCCGCCGGTTTCCAGCCGATGAACGCCAACTTCGGTCTTTTCCCGCCGCTGGCGGAAAAGATACGGAACAAGAAGCTCAAAAACGAAAAGCTTGCGGAACGCGCACTTGCCAGCCTCGGCCAGTACGCGGGCGAGCAGGGGCTTCTCTAACCGAAAGGCGGCCCGAACGGGGCCGCTTTCGCTTGTAGGTACAAGGCCAGCTGTGTTACGATAAATATGTTTTCCTTGATCGGAACGCGCGGGATCGGGTCCTGTTCCTGCCATTCAGAATTTTCAGTAAATAAGGGGTTTTTCCAAAATTCCCCCGGAGGTGCGACATGGGCGATTTTCACGCCACAACAATATTTGCGATCCGCCACAAAGGCAAAGGGGCGATCGCCGGGGACGGACAGGTGACGTTTGGCAACAACGTGGTCATGAAAAGCCATGCCAAGAAGGTCCGGCGGCTTTACCGGGGCAAGGTTATCGCCGGCTTTGCCGGTTCGGTGGCCGACGCCATAACGCTGTTCGAGAAATTTGAAGGCAAGCTGGAGGAGCATAACGGAAACCTGCAGCGCGCCGCCGTAGAGCTGGCCAAGGAGTGGCGCTCCGACCGCGTGCTCCGCAAGCTGGAAGCGCTGCTGATCGTGATGGACGCCAAAGACCTGCTGCTCATTTCCGGCAACGGCGAGGTCATTGAACCGGACGACGGCATTTTGGCTATCGGGTCGGGCGGCAGCTTTGCGCTTGCGGCCGGACGCGCGCTGGCCCGGCATTCCTCCGGCATGGAAGCGAAAGAAATTGCCGGAGCGGCGCTGGAGATCGCGGCGGAAATTTGCGTTTTCACCAACCATAACATTATTGTGGAAGAAATCGAATGATTCGGGAGGCTGGGAACGAATGAAGGATACAGCACTCACGCCCAGGGAAATCGTTGCCGAGCTGGATAAATACATAGTGGGTCAAGCGAAAGCGAAACGTTCCGTGGCGGTTGCGCTGCGCAACCGGTACCGGAGAAGCAAGCTCGACAGTGCGCTGCAGGATGAGATCGTGCCGAAAAACATCCTGATGATCGGCCCCACCGGCGTCGGCAAAACCGAAATTGCCCGCCGTTTGGCAAAGCTGGTGAATGCGCCTTTCGTGAAGGTGGAGGCAACCAAGTTTACCGAGGTCGGCTATGTCGGCCGGGACGTGGAATCCATGGTTCGCGATCTGGTGGAAACGGCAGTGCGGATGGTAAAAGCCGAGAAGGCCGAGGAACTGCGGGATCGGGCGGCCGTTTTGGCCGAGGAACGGCTCGCGGCGATTCTCGTGCCGTCGGCTGATACGGGGCGCGCGTCCAAGAACCCGTTTGAGATGCTTTTTGGCGGCCAGAACGCCGCCAAGGAGGAGGAAGCCAAACCGGTCGATCCGGCCGTCGGCAAACGCCGCCAGGAGACGCTGGAGCAGCTGCGGCGCGGCGAGCTCGAGAACGAGACGGTGGAGATCGAGGTGGAGGACAACGCGCCTTCCATGCTCGACATGCTGGCCGGCCAGGGCAACGAGCAGATGGGCATGAACCTCCAGGAAATGCTTGGCAGCATGATGCCGAAACGGCGGAAGAAACGCAAGCTCCCGGTACGTGAAGCCAGGCAGGCGCTGATTCAGGAAGAAGCGCACAAGCTGATGGACATGGACGAGGTCGTGCAGGCGGCTCTCAAGCGCGCCGAGCAGTCGGGGATCATCTTTATCGACGAGATCGACAAGGTAGCCTCCTCCGGAAGAGGCGGAGGGCCGGACGTGTCCCGCGAAGGCGTGCAGCGCGACATCCTTCCGATTGTCGAAGGTTCAACCGTGACGACCAAATACGGCGCCATTCACACGGATTACATCCTCTTCATCGCAGCCGGCGCTTTTCATACCGCCAAGCCTTCGGACTTGATTCCGGAGCTGCAAGGCCGGTTTCCCATCCGGGTGGAGCTCGGCAACCTGGACGAGGAGGATTTTATCCGCATTTTGACGGAACCGCAAAATGCGCTGACCAAGCAGTATACCGCTTTGCTCGGAGCGGAGGAGATCGAGGTTACCTTCTCCGAAGAGGCGATCCGCGAGGTGGCGAAAATCGCCGCCGAGGTAAACCGCAACACCGAGAACATCGGGGCGCGCCGGCTTCATACCGTGTTGGAGAAGCTGCTGGAGGATCTTTCGTTTGAAGCGCCGGATCTTCATTTGGAGTCGTTCGTCATCACACCGGAATACGTGCGCGAGAAGCTGGCGGAAATCGCCAAAAACCGGGATCTCAGTCAATACATCCTGTGAGGACGGCGGATGCCGCCGTGCGCGCAGGCTTCTTTTTGAAACGTTGGGGGTAGGGCTATGAGTTTATTGGTCAAAACGCGGAAGCTGAACCGGCTTCTGCAGCAGGCGGCGGGAAAAGCCGTCAATTTCAAGGAAATGTCCGAAGTGCTGAAGGATATTATTGAAGCAAGCGTTTTTGTAATCAGCCGGAGAGGCAAGATTTTGGGTTATGCGGCGCTCCGGCCCTTTGAATCGGAAGAAGCCAGGCGGCACATTCTCCAGGAAGGGCGGATTCCGGCGGATTATAACGCCCAGCTGCTCAAAATCGAAGAGACGGTGTCGAATTCCACCGAGGCGCTGCACGGGCTTTTCGAGCCTGGCCATGTCACGGTTGTGCCCATTACCGGGGCGGGCGACCGGGTGGGGACCCTCATTCTTTCCCGGCCCGGAGAACCCTTCACCGACGATGATCTGGTGCTAGCGGAGTACGGTTCGACAATTGTCGGCATGGAAATTCTCCGCGAAAAGGCGGAGGAGAGCGGGCTGGAGATACGCAGCAAAGCGGTCGTGCAGGTCGCCGTCAATTCTTTGTCATACAGCGAGCTGGAAGCGGTCGAGCACATCTTTGAGGAACTACATGGAAAAGAAGGTCTTCTGGTCGCAAGCAAAATCGCCGATCGGGTCGGAATCACCCGCTCGGTGATCGTGAATGCCTTACGGAAGCTGGAAAGCGCAGGCGTCATCGAAACGCGCTCGCTCGGCATGAAGGGTACCTATATCAGAATTTTAAACGACCAGTTGCTTGGCGGTTTGGACAAAGCCAAAATATAGAATGATTATTAAAATTAAATAATATAAATTTTCATGAAAAAAGCCCTTTCTTTTCAAAGATAGGGCTTTTTTCATATTGTCCAATATGGTCAAAACAGGAATAATCAGAGAATGTAGACAACGCAAAAGATGCGACAAAAGTTGCAATTTTATCGATTCTTGTCGCTGTCGAAAGGAAACGCCTTTTCTTTGCCGAATACTTGGACTATCTCGGTTTGAAGCGGATGGCTGATCTTGTCAATGTCGGTCAAGTCCTTCACAAAAACGGTATAAAATGGGAGGGAAATCACACCTTGCTTACCAGCTCCGTAGCCAAACTTTTGGAACGGTCGATTGACGCCGCAAGCCTTCGGCAAAGTGTCATCAACAATAACCTGGCGAATATCGAAACCCCGAACTTCAAGCGGTCGGACGTGCGATTTGAGGATCTTCTCCAAAAAGAACTGAACGGGACATCGGACCTGTCCTTTTCCGCAAAACGCACGGATCCCCGTCATTTTCAATTTGGCGCCGGCGCTTACGCCGCGCCTCAGATCGTAACCGATGAAAAATCGGTGATGAACAACAACCTGAATAATGTCGACATGGATGCGGAAGCCGCGCTTTCCGCTAAAAACCAGCTGACCTACAGTGTTCTGGTTCAGCAGATGAACAACGAAATCCGTCATCTTCGCACGGCAATCGACAAGGGGAGATAATCGATGAAGCTGACTAACGGTTTTGATATCAGTACCTCGGCCCTAACCGCCTCCCGGCTTCGGATGGACGTAATTTCGGCAAACATCGCGAACGCGACCACGACCCGAGGCAAGCTCGTGGACGGAAAATGGGTGCCTTACACCAGGAAAATGGTCGTCATGGAACCGAAAACGTCCCAGCCCTTTCAGTCCTATCTTCAGAATGAAATGGGCACATCGACGGGAGAAGGCGTAAAGGTTTCCCGTATTGTTGAAGACAAGGCACCGTATAAGATCGTCTACAATCCGACGCATCCGGATGCCGACGAAGACGGTAACGTATTGATGCCGAACGTGGACACGCTCAAGGAAATGGTTGACATGATCGCCGCTACCCGCGCTTACGATGCCAACGTAACGGCCTTTAATGCGTCCAAAGCCATGATTGTAAAAGCGCTGGAAATCGGCAAGTAACAGAACAAGAGTGGAGAGTGCGAATCATGATCAATCCGATTGCCTACAATCAGTTATTTGCTCAGCCTGTTTCCGGGAAAATTTCCGGAGGTTCCTCGGGCACGGAGCTTTCCAAGCAATTCGGGGAAGCGCTCGATCAAGCGCTTGCCGGCCTGGAGGCGCAGCAGCAGGAATCCCACAAGTTGACCACTCAGTTTATGCAAGGCGAGTCGACCGATGTCGATAAAATGCTGATCGCGGCGGAGAAAGTGTCGCTCGGTCTGGAATTCACCGTCCAAATACGCAATAAAATGATTGAAGCTTATCAGGAAGTCATGAGGATGCAGTTGTAGGATAAATCATTTATTGCCTGTTTAGATGGGGTGACACGGTGAACGAGAGGTTTCAGCAAATTTTGAATACAGCCAAAACAAGGTGGTCGAATTTCGGAAAAACGCAAAAAGTTGCGTTCTTGTCCATTGTGGCGGTCATCGCCATTTCGATCCCCTTGCTGATTATGTATTTTTCCCGCACGGAATACGCGCTGGCGTTTACAGACTTGAACGCCAACGATGCGGCGGGGATAACGCAATACCTGGACTCGGCCGGCATTCCTTATGTCCTGAGTCCCGACGGAGGCAGCATTTCCGTACCGCGCAGCGATGTAGCTTCCGTCAAAATCAACGTCGTTTCCCAGGGCTTGAACCAGAACGGGGCCATCGGGTACGAATCGCTCAAAACGAGCGCCTTCGGTACGACGGACCGGGAATTCGACGTCAAAGAGCTTTCGATGATGCAGGGCGAGCTTGAAAAAATGCTCAATATGTATGATGCGGTTGCTTCTTCCAATGTCATGATTACCCGTCCGAAAGAATCGGTTTTTCTGACGGAAGGAGAAGCCGAGAATTCGTCGGCGGCGGTCATCCTGACGCTCAAACCCGGTTATTCGCTGGATCAGTCGAACATCGACACCATGTACCAGCTGGTATCCATGAGCATCAATCATCTGCCGATCGAGAACATCCGCATTTCGGACACTTCCGGCAATTTGCTGCCTTACTCCAAGTCGGACGACGCGATCGACACGACGAGCAGTGCAGCCGCGATGCAGTTCCAAATCAAGAAGCAGTTCGAAAAGGACATTCAGGCGAACGTAACGCGCATTCTGACGGAAGTGCTCGGCGAGAATGCCAAGGTCGTTCCGATCGTTGTGGCCAGCATCAACTTTGACAAGAAATCGACGGAGGAAAACCTCGTCCGCCCGGTTGTGGACGACGAGGGGATCGCTATCAGCATTCAGGAAATCCAGGAAAGCTATTCCGGCCAAGGCTCGCCGACCGGCGGCATTGCCGGAACCGGCGAAACGGATGTCCCCACGTATCCGAGCGATACGGCGACAGGAAACACCACGTCGGAGAAAGTATCCCGTACCATTAATAATGAAGTCGACCGAATCCACAATGTGATAGAGAAATCTCCCTATCATATTAATGACTTAACCATTTCCGTCGGGATTGAAACACCCAATGGACAACCTTTAGGAGATTTAGAGGCGAATATTCAAAAATTGCTCAAAGGTGTCGTGAGCGCATCGCTTGCCAACGCCGATACGCCGCCGACGGACGAGCAGCTGAACGCGAAGGTAACGGTCTTCTCGACTACGCCTGCCGTGACAGAGGAAGCCGCCGCGGAAACCGGCATCAACTGGCTGCTGTGGGGCGGAATCGGAGCCTTGGCGCTTGCGCTGGTGGGCTTCGGAGCCTTCTTCCTGGCAAGAAGGAAGAGAAAGCAGGAGGACATTCTGCTCGCTGCCGAACCGCTGCCGACGAAGGTGGAATATCCGACGATCGATCTGGATGCGGAAACGAGCGAGACGCAGGTCCGCAAGCAGCTGGAAATGTTGGCCAAGAAAAAACCGGAGGAATTTGTCAATCTTCTGCGGACTTGGCTTGTAGACGAATAGGAGTGGGAACTCTTGGCTAAAGGCATTCAACATGGTTTGTCGGGCCGCCAGAAAGCCGCCATACTGCTCATCAGCTTGGGGCCTGAGGTGTCCGCGCAAATTTTCAAGCATCTCCGGGACGAGGAGATCGAGCAGCTTACGCTGGAGATCGCCAACGTAAGAAAAGTGGATTCGGCGGAAAAAGAAATGATTTTGTCCGAGTTCCACGAAATCTGCATGGCCCAGGAATACATCTCCCAGGGCGGGATCGCGTACGCCAAAGAAATTTTGGAAAAGGCGCTGGGCTCGCAAAAAGCGGTGGATATCATCAACCGCCTGACGGCGAATCTTCAGGTGCGGCCTTTCGATTTCGCCCGCAAAGCGGATCCGGGTCAAATCCTAAACTTTATTCAGAACGAGAATTCCCAGACCATCGCCCTGGTGCTTTCGTATCTGCAGCCCGATCAGGCGTCGATGATCCTTTCCTCCCTGCCGCAGGAAAAGCAGGCGGAGGTGGCCAAACGGATCGCGCTGATGGACAGCACCTCGCCGGAAATCATCAGCCAGGTCGAGCGGGTGCTGGAGCAGAAGCTTTCCGCCACCGTTACCCAGGACTATACGTCCACGGGCGGCATCGAGTCGATCGTTCAGATTCTGAACGGCGTCGACCGGGGGACGGAGCGCACCATTCTGGATTCCCTGGAGATTCAGGACCCCGAGCTGGCGGAAGAAATCAAGAAACGGATGTTTGTCTTCGAAGACATCGTCAATATCGACAACCGCTCGATTCAGCGGATTATCCGCGACATCGAAAACGCCGACCTGCAGCTTGCGCTTAAAGTGGCGAGCGAGGAAGTCCGCGAGGTTATTTTCCGCAACATGTCGAAGCGGATGGTGGAAACGTTCCGCGAGGAAATGGAGTACATGGGTCCGGTACGCCTGAGAGACGTCGAAGAAGCTCAAACGCGCATTGTCGGCACCATAAGGAGATTGGAAGAAGCCGGAGAAATCATCATCGCCCGCGGCGGAGGAGACGATGTCATTGTCTAATCTCATTAAACCGAGCGGCTATATTCATCTTGATCAGGCCAAGCTGGTGGACAATCTGGAGCTTATTCTTCAGCGGTACCGGGAGGCGCATCCGGTTGTTCCCGAGAAAGATGAAGAAACGATCCGGCGCGAGCAGGAGCTGGAGCGGCTGCAGGGCGTAAAGGACCAAATTCTTCGGGATGCCGAGGAGCTGGCCGAGGAACAAATCCGCCAGGCCCGGGAAGAAGCCGCGCGGATTCTGGACGAAGCGCGCTCGGAGGCCGAAGCCTGGTGGCAGGAACGCCGCCGGGCGGACGCGGAAACGGAGGAAGCGGCGCGGGAGCACGGGTATCAAATCGGCTACCGGGAAGGCATCATCAAGGCGGACGAAGAGGTTCGCGGCGAATACGCGGCCATGACGGAGGAAGCATCGGCGGTTCTCGAGCACGCCTACCGCGTGAAGCAGGAGATTGTGGCCGAGGCCGAGCCTTTTCTGATCGAAGTGGCTGCCGCCATCGCGGAAAAGATATTGCAGCGTCAGCTGTCGGTGGAACCCGGCTGGATCGCCGATCATGCGCGAAAGGTGCTGGCCCGCAAGCGTGAGAAAGGATTGGTCACGCTTTGCGTGGCGCCCAAGCATTTTTCCTACTTTCATGAAGCCCGCACGGAGCTTATGCTGGCGCTTGATTCGCAAGCCGAGCTCCAGATTCTCCCCGACGCTACGGTATCCGATCTCGGCTGCGTGGTGCGGACGGAATTCGGCAGCGTCGATGCCCGGATCGATACCCAGCTGAAAGAAATCAAGCAAGCTTTGCACTCGCTCGTAGCGGGCAGCGGGGAAGGGGACGCGGATGCAGAAACGGCTTGATGCTTCCCGGTATGTGGAGCACCTGCAGCAGATCGATCCTGTTGTCGTAGGCGGAAAGGTGACGCAAGTCATAGGCCTTACGGTGGAGTCCGAAGGACCTGATGCCAGCGTAGGAGATGTCTGCCTCATCTATCCGTACAAATCAAAGGAACCGCTTCAAGCGGAAGTGGTCGGGTTCCGCGACAACAAGGTTATTCTGATGCCGCTTGGCGAGCTGCATTCCATCGGCCCCGGCTGCGAAGTGGTCAGCACCGGGAAGCCGCTCACCGTGCAGGTCGGCCATGAGCTGCTCGGCAAGGTGCTGAACGGGCTCGGCCAGCCGCTCGACGGCTCCAAGCTCCCTTCGCGGATGGCGACTTACTCGACGAACAACCAGCCGGGAAACCCGCTGAAGCGCCCCCGGGTGCTGACGCCGATCAGCGTCGGCGTCCGCTGCATCGACGGTCTGCTGACCATCGGCGGCGGACAGCGGGTCGGCATCTTTGCCGGCTCCGGCGTCGGAAAGAGCACCCTGCTCGGCATGGTGGCGCGCAATACGTCGGCGGATGTCAACGTGATTGCATTGATCGGGGAACGCGGACGCGAGGTCCTGGACTTCATTGAGCGGGACCTGGGGCCGGAAGGTCTCGCCCGTTCCGTCGTCGTTGTCGCCACGTCCGACCAGCCCGCGCTGATCCGGATCAAGGGGGCGCTCATCGCCACAAGCATCGCGGAATACTTCCGCGACCGCGGGATGAACGTCATGCTGATGATGGACTCGGTGACCCGCTTTGCCATGGCGCAGCGCGAGGTCGGGCTGGCCGTCGGGGAACCGCCCGCGACGCGCGGGTACACGCCTTCCGTTTTCGCCATGCTGCCGAAGCTGCTGGAACGGTCCGGAACCGGGCCGAAAGGCTCGATTACCGCTTTTTACACCGTGCTGGTAGACGGGGATGACATGAACGAGCCGATTGCCGACGCCGTGCGGGGGATTCTGGACGGGCACATCGTGCTGAACCGGAATATCGCAAACAAAGGGCATTACCCCGCCATCGATGTGCTGGCAAGCATCAGTCGGGTCATGAAGGAGATCGTGCCGGAGGAGCATCAGGACGCCGCCGATTTTCTGAAGCGGATGCTTTCGGTCTACAAGGATTCGGAGGATTTGATCAATATCGGCGCTTATCAGCAGGGGTCCAACCCCGAGATCGATCAGGCGATCAGTTATATCGGCGGCATCAATCAATACACGCGTCAAAAGACGCACGAAAAAGTCAATTTCCAAGAAGCGCAGGAACGGCTGATCCAAGAATTTTCCGGAGGTTGATGAAGGTTGAAATTCCGGTACTCGTTTCAAAAAATCGTCGATTTGAAATCGAACGAGAAAACGCAAGCCGAGTGGATATTGTCAGCGGCGGTAGGTCATTTGCGGAAGGAAGAGGAGAGCCTGACGGAGCTGCAGACGGAAAAGCGGCAACTCCAGGAACAGCTGACCGACGCAGCCGTGAACCGGACGACGGTTTCGGAGCTTGTGCTGTACCAGGAGTACCTTTCCCATATTCAAACCCGGATTAATTCGAAGGTGACGGATGTCGCCAAAGCCGAAAACCATGTGCTCGAGCGAAGAGACCAGTTGTCCGCCAAGATGAAGGAAGAGAAGGTTTGGTTCAAAGCGAGAGACAAGGCCATGAACGCCTTCGTCGCGGAATCGCTCAGGAAGGAACAGGAGATTTTGGACGAACTGGCGATCACCCGGCACAAACGGCCTTCGTGATCAGACCGCGGCCTTGAAAGTAGGGAAGACGGATATGGATACGGAAAAGTCGGAAATGAACGCGCTGGAGCGGTTTCTCATCTGGTTTCTGGTGCCGGTCGTATTCGGAATCGTGCTGCTGATGGTCATTTTTTACCTTTTTGACGTGAACATCAAAAAAGATTTGATGGCGCTTGGCAACCGGATTCCCATTGTGGAAAAGTGGGTGCCCGATCCCGTTCTTTCGGTGGAAGGACCGGCGGAAACGCAGAGCAAGCCGCAGGAAGCGGACGTCAAGAAGGAGTCCGATCAGCTCGCGGAAAAGGACAAGCAAATCGCCGAACTGCAAGCGAAGCTGGCGGGACTGGAGAAGGACTCCGGGCAATTTCAGGCCAATTACCTGCAAAAGGACCAGGAGCTCAAGGATCTGGAGGCCCAGTTCGCAAAGCTGGAAGCGGATTACAAGAAGCTGGAGCAAAACGACGAGGCGTATGCCAAGTCGGTTTCCGAAACCAGCAAAATCTATGCGGCCATGTCGCCCGGCAAGGCGGCTCCGATTTTGCAAACCATGAGTTTGGCCGAGCAGGCGCTCGTTCTCGGCGGTATGAAAACGGACGAGCAAACGGCCATTCTGGAAAAGATGACCCCTGAGAATGCCGCAAATGTTTCGATGCTGCTGAAGGACCAGGTTCCGGCTAGAGACCGTCAGCTCGCCGCGCTTCAGGAGCGTGTCAAGAAGCTGTCGCAGGCTGGCGGAACGAATGCGGCTCCGGCCTTTACGACCGAGGATCTGGGACAGACGTTTGCGGGAATGCCCGCCGAGCAGGCGGCCGAGCTGCTGATGGAGATGTACGGCACCAACCAGGCAAAGGCGATCGGCATTTTGAAGGCCGTGAACGTGCAGGCGAGAGCCGGTATCCTGGCCTCGATGGCCGAAGCGGACAAAGCGCGCGCCGCAGCCATTTCCGCAAAGCTCACCCCGTAAAGCCTTTCGGGATGACCCTTGAAAGGAGGTGAAACCAAAAAATGGATATGATCATTAGCACACCGGCCCAGCAGGCGCAAAGCACAGCCGCCGGGACCAAGACGGTTGCGGCGAACGGCGCGGCTTCGGCCGGACAAGCGGGCTCCGCCAAAACGGCCGAAGGCAAAAGCTTCGGAGACGTGCTGAAAAGCGCGGGAAGCGAAACAGAAACGGCGGCACCGTCCGAAACGGCTGCCGATCCCTCTCTCCTGGCGCTTGTCGCCAACATTCCGGCCATTCTGGCTGCCTTGCAGTCGTCGGCAGGAACGTCACAGGATGCGGCTTCCTTGATTGAGGCCCTTCTCGGCGACGAGGACGCGATGAAGGCATTCGCGGCAACGGACGAAGGCCAAGCCTGGCTGACGCAGGTTACCGCGCTTTTGACGGCGATGGGCTTTCTGAATACGGCCCCGTCCGGTGAAGCTTCGGCTGAACTGCCGGATCAAACCGCGATCCCGCAAACCGCTCCGACGGCGGCGGGAGAGCAAGGAGCAGCCCAAATGCGTCAGGCACTCACTGGACTGCTGCAAGCTCTGCAAACGGAGCCCGACAGCGTCCTACTCGGCCAAGTGTCGCAAAGCCTTGCCGTTCTTCTCTCCGCTGAGCCCAAAGGCGAACAGCCTGCGGTCCCCGGAGCGAAAACCGGCCGGACGAATGCAAACGCCGCCGACGCGCTTCTGCAAAACGCGCTTGGTGCGGACGACTCGTCCGCAGCGCAAGTTACGGTCAAGGTTGAAACGGCTCCTGCCGCCAAACCGGCCGCAGCGCTTGAAGCGCTGGCGTACCGCAGCCGTATTCCGCTGGAGCAGACAGCTGCCTCGCAAACGGAAACCGGCGAAAGCGCACCAGCAGCAGCCGCCGAAGGTCCCGCAGCACCTGCTGCGGCACCGCAAGCATCCGTGAGCTACCAGGCCGCAGCTTCCCAAGTGTCGGACCTGCCTGCGGACGCACCGGAAATCCAGGTGCCGGTTCGGGACTTTACCCAGCAGATGGCCAACCTGGTCGTCAAAAACCTGAAGTCCGACCTGTTCACAGGGATGGCGCAAGCCCGCCTGATTCTGCAGCCGGAGCATCTCGGCCACATCGACGTTCGCATCTCCGTGCTGAACGGGCAGCTTGTAGCGCATTTCGCGGCCCAGAACACGACCGGCAAAGAAGCGCTCGAAGGCCAGATGGCCCAGCTCCGCGCAAGCCTGCAAAGCCTTGGCTTCCAGGTGGAGCGGCTTGAGGTGACCCAAAACAATCCTTCGCCCGAATCCGGCCTGTTCCAGGAGGAACGGCGCCAGCAGCCTTTCCGCGAGCAGCGGGAATCCGGCCGCGGCGGCGGCGGATATGTCGATGCTTTGACGGAGGAAGAGTTTGCAATCGGCGGCGAATCGGCTGATGCGGACCAGATCCGCCGCGCCGCATCGGGCGCAACGGTGGACGTCTCCGCTTGATCACTGATAAAGGAGGTGCGGCATTGGCAAATCCAGTAGTAGGAAAAAATGTGTGGCCTTATTATTCCTCAAGCAACTCAAAAGCGGCGGTCTCGGGCAAAGCCGAGCAAAATCTGGGCCGGGACGATTTTCTGAAGATCCTGACGACCCAGCTGGCCAACCAGAATCCGATGGAACCGCTGAAGGATACCGAATTTATCGCGCAAATGGCCCAGTTTACATCCGTCGAGCAAATGACCAAGGTGGCGGATGAAATGAAGCAGCTGCGCTTGTCCCTCGGTGTTAATCCCGCGATGATCGGCAAAGAGGTCTCTTGGGAGAAGCTTGACAAGGAAGGCCAGGTTCAGGTGAATACCGGCGTAGTTTCCGCCATTCTGATCCGTGACGGACTGCAATATGTGACGGTGGGAACCGAGCAGGTAGCCATCGACAAGCTCACGGGTGTCCGGAATCCGGAGGAATAAGCCATGAACGAGAAATTCGCGATCGGCCGTCTTTATCCGAATCCGGTTCCGCCAGTCGCGGCCGGCCGGAGCGCCGCATCGCCCGCCCCGAATACGGGCGGCCCGCGTTTCGACGAGCTGCTGGCGAAGGAGTTGAAGCTCAGCCGGCATGCGGAAATCCGCCTGCAGCAGCGGGGCCTCAGCCTGAAGCCCGAGCAACTGGCCGAAATCGGCAGCGCGATCGACAAGGCGGCGGCCAAAGGCGCCAAAGACTCCCTGATACTCATGAAGGATCTGGCGCTTATCGTAAGCGTCAAGAACCGGACGATTGTGACGGCTATGGACGGTGCTTCCCTGAAAGACAACGTATTTACCCAAATCGACAGCGCAATTGTTCTGAAGTGACCGTGCCGAAGGCGCGGGTCGCAGGGCCGGCCCCAACGGGGAGCCCGAGGTCCGCCGAACGACAGAAGCGGACCGCAGCATAATCAAATCGGGAGGAATGAAACGAATGTTAAGATCTCTTTACTCCGGCGTTTCCGGGATGCGCGGCTTTCAAACCAAGCTTGACGTCATCGGCAACAACATCGCCAACGTCAACACCATCGGCTTCAAGGCAAGCCGCGTTATGTTCAAGGACATCCTCAGCCAGACGGTAGCCGGCAGCACGCCGCCCACCGCCGAAACCGGCGGAGTAAACGCAAAGCAAATCGGCCTTGGCGTCGCCCTCGGCACGATCGACACTGTCCATACGCCGGGCAGCGCCATGACAACGAACTATCCGACGGACCTGCGGATTGACGGAGACGGATTCTTCGCCGTCCGGGCCACGGCGGAAGCCGAGAGCACCTACCTGACCCGCGCCGGCAACTTCACCCTGGACGCCAACCGCCGTCTGGTGAATGGCGACGGCATGTTTGTTCTTTCCGCGGATGACGGAGGCATTATCCAGCTTCCCGAAGAAGTGACCTCCTTCACCATCGGCCAGGACGGATCGATTCTGTCCGTCGATGCGGAAGGGAACACAACAGCGGTCGACGGCCTGCGGGTAGGCGTGGTCAGCATCCCGAACCCGGCCGGCCTGGAAAAGATCGGCGGAAACCTCTACCGTGCAAACCCCACCGCTTTGGGCGAAGGCGTGACCGAAATTACGGTCGGCTCCGCCGGAGTGGAAGGAAACGGTGCGATCATCGCCGGCCAGCTTGAAATGTCCAACGTAGAATTGACCAGCGAGTTTACCGAAATGATCGTCGCGCAGCGCGGCTTCCAGGCAAACTCCCGGATTATTACCACCTCCGACGAAGTGCTTCAGGAAATCGTCAACCTGAAACGCTAATCGGTCCGGAAGGCCCGGGGCGGCTTGGCCGCTCCGGCCGTCTTCCATGAAGCGAAACGCCAACTAGGGGGGAAATCATTTGATATCCGTTACGCGGCTTAACGGCAAATCCTTAACGATTAACGCATTGTTCATTGAGACCGTTGAAGAAACTCCCGATACGGTGATCACCTTGACAACCGGGAAGAAGATCATGGTTCTCGAGGGTGTGGAGGATGTGACCGGAAGAACGATCCGGTACCTTCGAGAGATCGGACTGGTGAACGCAACTGTCAAGAGTATGGAACCGAAGGAGACGGAATGAACATGAAAAAAATGCTACCCTTAGCACTGGCGCTTGTACTGGTTGTTGTCTTAGTCGCTTTTGGAGCCGTATGGGTGTTTGACCGGCTGGATGAGAAGAATGCCAGCGCGGATCCGGGACAGAAAGCGGTCCAATCGGTCGGGGATGTCTCGGGAGAAAAAGTATCGGCCGCCGAAGTCAAGGCGCTGACAGTGCCGATCGACAGCATTGTAACCAATTTGAAGGACAACAATTCCGCCGTGAAAGCAAGCTTTGCTTTTGAACTGAGCGGAGAAAAAGGCAAGACCGAATTCGAAAATTACGACGCCCGGGTGCGCAACGTCATCAATCAGACGCTGGCCGACCTGAGCCCCGAGCAATTGTCGGGCAGCAAAGGGATGGATTTTCTTACGTCGCTCCTGATGAATCGGATAAACGAATTCCTGGAAGAAGGAAAAATCCGGCAAATTAACATCACGGAGCTGATCGTTCAGTGAAAAGGAATATGACGCTTCGGGGAGGTGACATTCATGGTTGACGTGCTCTCGCAGAATGAAATTGACGCACTGCTTGCCGCATTATCCTCGGGTGAAATGGACGCCGAGGAGCTGAAAAAGGAAGAGACTCAGAAAAAAATCCGCGGTTACAATTTCAAGAGAGCCACGAGATTCTCCAAGGATCATCTCCGAAGCTTGACGCGGATACATGAAAATTTCGCCCGCTATCTGACCACTTACTTCTCAACCCAGTTAAGAACCTTTGTTCAGATCAACGTGGTGCAGGTGGAACAGCTCCCTTATGACGAATTTATCCGCTCGATCCCCAAAATGACCATTCTGAATATCTTCGAGGCGGAACCGCTCGAAGGCCGGATGGTGCTGGAGGTCAACCCCAACGTCGCGTACGCGATGCTGGACCGCCTTCTTGGGGGCTCGGGCACGTCGAACGGGAAGATCACCGTCTTGACGGAAATCGAAACCATGATTATGGAACGGATGTTCAGCAAGGCGCTTGAGAGCCTGGAGGAAGCCTGGAAGACGGTTGCGGACATAACCCCCCGGCTGGAAGCCCTGGAAACGAATCCGCAGTTCATGCAGATCGCTTCCGCCAACGATACCATCGCCCTGATTTCCCTGAGCACCAAGATCGGCGAAACCACCGGGATGATCAACCTGTGTATTCCGCACGTGGTCATCGAACCGATGATGCCGAGGCTTTCGGTCCATCACATGTTTGTCACCCAGAAGAAGAACAAAACGCCGGAAGAATACGAAGCACTGCAGGAACGGGTCAATCTGGCGAAGCTGAACGTGGTAACCGAGCTAGGGGAGTCTCACTTGAGTGTCAGGGAGTTTCTAGAACTGGCCGTCGGGGATGTCATTACCTTGAACAAACCGGTGGATGACGGATTGATTGTGAAGGTAGGCGATTTGACGAAATTCATCGGAAGCCCCGGGACAATACGAGGAAAAGCCGCCGTCCAGATAACCCAGGTGTTAAGCGAAGGAGTGGAAGAAAGTGACGAATAACAGAGACTTCTTGTCGCAGGAAGAAATTGATGCGCTCCTGAAGCAGACGTCGGACGAGCCCGAAGCGGAAGAAGCGGGCGATTATCCGGCTGCAGCCGGACCGCAGCTGGAAGATTACCTGACCGGCCTCGAGCAGGACGCCCTCGGGGAAATCGGCAACATCACCTTCGGCAGCGCCGCAACGGCTTTGTCCACCCTTCTGGGCAAAAAAGTCGAAATTACGACCCCGAAGGTATCCATTTTGTTCCGGTCCGAGCTGAAAAAGGAGTTTCCCAAACCGCACGTCAGCGTGCACGTCAATTACGTAGACGGCTTCCACGGCATCAACATGCTGGTGATCAAGGTGAAGGACGCGCAGGTCATCGCCGACCTGATGATGGGCGGAAACGGCACGGGGCTTGAAAATACGGAGCTGAACGAGCTTCACATCAGCGCCGTTCAGGAAGCGATGAATCAAATGATGGGTTCGTCGGCCACGTCGATGTCGACGATTTTCAACCGGATGGTCAACATTTCGCCTCCCGGAATCGATGTGATGGATCTTACGTCGGAAGAAGGAAAATCGAAACTCCCTGACGAAGATGTTTTCGTCAAGATTTCTTTCCGTCTGACGATCGGAGATTTGATCGATTCCACGATTATGCAGCTTTTGCCCGTTCAGTTCTCCAAAGAAATGGTGAAAACGCTGATCGGTTCCGAATCGCCAGAGCCTCCGGCCGCCAGCGCGGTGTCGAAACCCGCTGTCGAAGCGCCGGCGCAGCAGCCGGTCCAGCCGCCGCAGGCGCCTCCGGCCGCCGCCGCTCCGGCTTATCCGCCGCAGCCCGAATATCCGCCGCAGGCGCCATATGCGCCGCCGGCAGCGGCTTATCCGCAGCCCCCTATGGGCTATCCGCAGCCTCCGGTGCAGGCGCCCTACGGGTATCCGCCGTATCCGGGCGTTCCGGCAGGCCAGCCGCTTGCACCGCCTCCGGCTGCGTACGGCAGCCAACCGGGCCGCGGCGTCAACGTGCAGCCTGCGCAATTTGCCGGCTTCACGCCAGGTTTGATTCCGCCGGCGGAAGAAACCAATCTGAATCTTCTGCTCGATATCCCGCTTCGGGTAACGGTTGAACTCGGCCGTTCCAAGATGCTTATCAAGGATATCCTTCAATTGTCCCAAGGCTCGATTATCGAGCTGGACAAGCTGGCCGGCGAACCCGTTGACATCCTGGTCAACAACAAGCTGATCGCCAAGGGAGAAGTCGTCGTCATCGACGAGAACTTCGGCGTACGGGTGACCGACATCGTCAATCAGATGGAACGCATTCAAAAGATTCAATAACACTAGGAGGACTGTAAACCAATGCCGAACCGAATTTTGATCGTAGACGACGCTGCCTTTATGAGAATGATGATCCGGGACATTTTGATCAAAAACGGCTTTGAAGTGGTCGGGGAAGCAAACGACGGCTCCCAGGCCATCGAGAAATTCAAGGAAGTCCGCCCCGATCTGATTACGATGGACATTACGATGCCGGAAATGGACGGCATCGCCGCACTGAAAGAAATCAAAAAGATCGATCCGAATGCAAAGGTCATCATGTGCTCCGCCATGGGGCAGCAGGCCATGGTTATCGACGCGATCCAAGCTGGCGCAAAAGACTTTATCGTCAAGCCGTTTCAGGCGGACCGCGTCATCGAAGCGATCAAGAAGACGTTGGGGTGACCCCGGGTGTGGATGCTTAACCGCCTAACGGCAGCCGGGACCGCACCGATAACGCCCGTCCCTTCGGGCTCCGCCAGTCCGGCTCCGGCTTCGTCGGGGATTCCTTTTCTCGATCCTACGGCGGCGCCGCTGCCCGGCGGCTCCTCGGGCGCGGGACCTTCTTTTTTGATGGTGATTGTCTATTTGCTTCTGGTGGTGGGCCTGTTTTATGTCATCATCCGCGTGATCGCCCGGAAGGGAAGATACACCCTTCCCGGCAAAGCGGTCCGTTCGCTCGGGGGGCTTCCCCTCGGCCCGAATAAATCGGTGCAGGTTGTGGAGATCGGAGAGTCGCTTTACATTTTGGGCGTGGGCGAGGACGTTTCGCTGATCGCCAAGGTGGACGACCCGCTGGAGATGGAAGCCATCCGGCAAACGTCCGGTCAAGCGGCTTCCGGTTCGCCGGGACGGTTCCCGGGCATCGCCGAATGGCTGGAAAGCAGAAGGCGGGGGAAAAGCGAAGAAGAGAAAGGCGACTTTCAGCAGATTTTTCAGGACAGGATGATGGCCATGACCAACCGCAGAAAAAGCGTGGACGACTGGATCCGGGAAGAAACGGACCAAACCGGACCGGACGGTCCGGAGACGGAAGGACCCGAAAAACGATGAACAAAAAGCTTGCCTTGGTTCTTCCGCTTGCCGCTCTGCTTCTGTTTTTGGCGGCCTCGGCCGCTTTTGCCGCGCCGGAGCCGGCGGCCAGCCCTTCGCCTTCCGCGTCCGGCAATCTGATTCCGAATCCGCTCGGCGATATCCGGCTGGAGATCGGCGGGGACGGGGAAGCAGGCGGAACGGACGCCTTGTCGATCATTCTCCTCGTGACGGTGCTCAGCCTGGCGCCGGCGATCCTGATTATGATGACCTGTTTTACGCGGATCGTCGTGGTGCTCGGATTTGTCCGGACCTCGCTCGGCACGCAGCAAATGCCGCCCAACCAGGTGCTGATCGGCCTCGCGCTGTTCATGACGCTGTTTGTGATGGCGCCGACGCTTGGCGAAATCAACGAGACCGCGCTGCAGCCCTATCTGCGGGGAGAAATCGCCCAGGCGGAAGCGCTCGACCGGGCGGCGCTTCCCATGAAAGAGTTTATGGGCAAGAATACCCGGCCCGAAGACCTGAAGCTGTTCCTGGACTACTCCAATTCGCCGCGCCCGACGGGCTTCGCGGACACGCCGCTCACCACGCTCATTCCGGCTTACGCCATCAGCGAGCTGAAGACGGCGTTCACGATGGGGTTCATGATTTTTATCCCGTTTTTGGTCATCGACATGGTTATCTCAAGCACGCTCATGGCCATGGGGATGATGATGCTGCCTCCCGTTATGATCTCGCTGCCTTTTAAGATCCTGTTGTTTATTCTGGTGGACGGCTGGTACCTGGTCGTGAAATCGCTGCTTCAGAGCTTCAGTACGTAAAGGACCGGAGGTGGGCCATGAGTTCAGAATTTATTATCCGGCTGGCCGGTCAAGCGGTATACGCCGTACTGAAGGCAAGCGCGCCGATGCTGATCGTCGCTCTGGTCGTCGGTCTTGTGATCAGCATTTTCCAAGCCACCACCCAGATTCAGGAACAGACGCTTGCTTTTGTGCCGAAGATTTTGGCCGTTTTGCTTTCCGTTCTGCTGTTTGGCCCGTGGATTTTGTCGACTCTGGTCGACTTCACCCATACGCTGCTCAGCAATCTCCATAATTATATCGGTTAGGTTGCGGTCAAATGGAATGGCTTGTGCAAATTTTTCCGGCTTTTTTGCTAATTTTTTGCCGCATCACCGCTTTTTTCGTCACCGCTCCGATTTTCTCGTCGCGCAACGTCCCGGTACGCTTTAAGGTGGGGCTTTCGTTTTTCATCGCCCTGCTGGCGGCCACGGTGCTGGATCTGCCCGGCATTCCGCTGGACGGCATGTACGCCGCGGCGATTGCGCGAGAAACATTGATCGGGCTTCTGATCGGCTTCACCGCCTATCTGTTTTTTACCGTCGTGCAGATTGCCGGGTCTTTTGCCGACATGCAGATCGGGTTCAGCATGGCGAACATCATTGACCCGCTGACGGGCACGCCGAGTCCGATTCTCGGCAACTTCAAATACATGCTTGCCACGCTCCTTTTTCTGGCCTCCAACGGCCATCACCTGCTGATCCGGGGCGTGCTGCAAAGCTATCAATGGGTGCCGCTGGAGAACGACGCGTTTGCCCAGGTCATAAACGGCAACATCAACCAGTTTCTGGTGCAGTCCTTGTCCCAGGCGTTTATGCTGGCGCTGCAAATGTCCGCGCCGCTTGTGGTCAGCCTGTTTCTCGTCGACGTCGGCCTCGGCATTCTGGCCCGCACGGCGCCGCAGTTCAATATTTTCGTCATCGGCATTCCGTTAAAGATCGTAGTCGGCCTGTTGATTCTGCTTTTGCTTGTCGCCGGCTTTCCGACTCTGTTCCGGGAATTGTTCCAGGTGCTGTTTCGCGAAATGGAAACCCTGCTGCGGTTGTTTTCCGGCGGATCGACGTCATGAATTCGGGAGCGGCCCGGCCGCAGGAGGCATCAGAAGTGGCAAACTTTCGTTACCGGCTGGATCTGCAGCTGTTTTCCGGCGAAAAGACGGAACCGGCAACGCCCAAGAAACGCCAGGAAACCCGCAAAAAAGGGCAGGTCGCCCGCAGCATGGAGGTTTCCGGCGCGTTTGTCCTGCTGGCCTGCTTTTTCAGCTTTATGCTTTTCGGCAGCTTTTTCAAAGAGCATTACGTCAAGCTGTTCCGCAGCACCTTTACGGACTATCTGCTTATGGACGTCACGATTCCGAACATCGTCTCCCTGGCCGGCAACCTGGTCATCGAATCGCTGATCATGCTGGCCCCGATCTTTATCGTCAGCATGCTGGTCGGCCTGGTCGCGAATTACTTGCAGTTCGGGTTCCTTTTTACCGGCGAGCCTCTGAAGATGAAGTTCAACAAGCTAAACCCGCTGCAAGGCGCCAAACGGCTGTTCAGCATGCAAGCGATGGTCGAGTTCTTAAAGTCGATCATCAAGATCGTTATTATCGGCGCCGTGGTTTATCAGACGCTTTGGAGCGAGCGGGGCAACATGCTGGCCCTCGGGCGGGTGCCGCTGACCGACACCGTCTCTTACGTAGCGCGTTTGACGATCAACCTGGGCATCAAGATCGGCGCCATTCTGGTTGTAATCGCCGCCTTCGACTTCCTTTATCAAAAATACGACTTCGAAAAGAATCTGCGCATGTCCAAGCAGGACATCAAGGATGAATATAAAAAGACCGAGGGGGACCCGCTTATCAAGGGCAAAATCCGCGAGCGGCAGCGCCGGATGGCGATGCAGCGGATGATGCAGGAGGTTCCGAAAGCGGACGTCATCATCACCAACCCGACGCACTTCGCCGTAGCCGTGAAATATGAAGCTTCGGAGATGTCGGCCCCCCGCGTGATCGCCAAAGGAACGGATCTGGTCGCCCAGCGCATCAAGGAAATCGGGCGCGAGAACGGCATCGTCCTGATGGAAAACAAACCGTTGGCCCGGGCGCTGTACAGCCAGGTGGAGATCGGGCAATCGATTCCGGCGGAGCTGTTCCAGGCGGTCGCGGAAGTACTCGCTTACGTTTACAAGCTGAAGGGCAGGAGAAGATGATGGCGGCGAGCGGTAAAGCAAACAACCGGTTTTACGGAATGAAAGGAGGAGCCTGCCGATGAAAGTGAAAGACCTCATCGTGCTGATCGGGGTGATCGGCATCGTGCTGATGATGATCGTGCCCGTGCCGATTCTCATCCTCGACGTGCTCCTGGTCATCAACATCACCATCGCGTTGTTGATCCTGCTTGTCGCCATGAATACCCAGGAGGCGCTTCAGTTTTCGATTTTCCCGTCGCTCCTATTGATCACCACCTTGTTCCGGCTGGCGCTGAACGTTTCCACGACCCGGAACATCCTGGCCCACGGAGAAGCGGGGGAAGTGGTTCACACCTTCGGTTCGTTTGTGGCCGGAGGCAATCTTGTCGTCGGGTTTGTCGTCTTCTTCATTCTGGTCATCGTGCAGTTTATCGTCATCACCAAAGGCTCGGAGCGCGTCGCCGAGGTGGCCGCACGGTTTACGCTGGACGCGATGCCCGGCAAACAGATGAGCATCGACGCCGATCTGAACGCCGGGCTGATCAACGAGCAGCAGGCGCGCGACCGGCGGAAGAAAATTGAAAACGAAGCCGACTTTTACGGCGCCATGGACGGCGCCAGCAAATTTGTCAAAGGGGATGCCATTGCAGGCATCATCATCCTGATCGTCAACCTGATCGGCGGCTTTATCATCGGCATGGCCATGAACGGCGAATCGTTCGACGAAGCGGCCGCCCGTTACACGATTTTGTCGATCGGCGACGGTCTGGTCAGCCAAATTCCGGCGCTCCTTATCTCCACGGCCGCGGGCCTTATCGTCACGCGGGCAACCTCCGAGGGCAACCTGGCCTCGGACATCACCTCGCAAATCCTTGCCTACCCGAAGCTGATGTTTATTGCGGCGGGGACGTTGTTCCTGCTCGGGACATTCACGCCGATCGGCGTGCTGTCCACTTACCCGATCGCCATTCTGCTTGTCATTGCCGGCTTTAAAATGCAGGCCAACCTCAAGAAAAAACAGGTGGCCGAGGAGCAGATGGAGGAAGAGCAGCAGATCGAGGAGGTCCGCAGCCCCGAGAGCGTCATCAGCCTGCTGAATGTCGACCCGATCGAATTCGAATTCGGATACGGCCTCATCCCGCTTGCCGATGCGCAGCAGGGCGGCGATCTGCTCGACCGCATTATCCTCATCCGGCGGCAGTGCGCGCTCGAGCTCGGCATCGTCGTACCGGTCATCCGGATTCGCGACAATATTCAACTAAAACCGAACGAATATGTCATCAAAATTAAAGGAAATACGGTCGCTCGCGGTGAATTACTTCTTAACCACTATTTGGCGATGAGTCCCGGATTCGAGGACGAGAGCGTGAACGGGATCGAGACGACGGAACCGGCGTTCGGCCTGCCGGCGCTCTGGATCGACGAGATGACCAAGGAACGGGCCGAAATGTCCGGCTACACGGTTGTCGATCCGCCTTCGGTCGTGGCGACGCACCTGACGGAAATCATCAAGCGCCACGCGCACGAGCTCGTGGGCCGTCAGGAAACCAAAGCGCTTGTCGACAATGTTCGAGAAACTTCGCCGGCGCTCGTCGACGAGCTGGTGCCCGGCATTCTGACGCTCGGCGACATTCAGAAGGTAATCGCCAAAATGCTGCGTGAGAAAATTTCCGTGCGCGACATGGTCACCATCCTGGAGACGCTGGCGGACTACGGCTCCTATACCAAGGACCCGGATATTCTCACAGAGTACGTGCGCCAGGCGCTGTCCCGCCAAATTACGCTGCAATACGCTTCGGAGGGGGAATCGCTTAAGGTCATTACGGTCGGTCCGAATCTCGAGCGCAAAATCGCCGAATCGGTTCAGCAGACCGATCAGGGCTCTTACCTGGCGCTGGATCCCGCTTCCTCGCAAATGATCCACAGCCGGATCACGGAGCAGGTCAGCAAAGCGGTGCAATCCGGCCAGCAGCCCGTCATCCTAACCTCGCCGACCATCCGGATGTACCTGAAGCAGCTTCTGGAAAGAACCCTGCAGGACATCCCGGTGCTGTCGTACAGCGAGCTGGAACCAACCGTTGAAATTCAAAGCCTGGGGGTTGTCAACCTATGAGGGTAAAACGCTACGTGGTAGACACCATGCCTGACGCCCTGCAACAAATTCGTTCGGAGCTGGGGAATGACGCGGTCATCCTCAGCACCAAGGATATCCGCTCCGGCGGATTCCTCGGTTTGTTCGGCAAGAAAAAGATCGAAGTGGTGGCCGCGACGGACGCGGCGGACAGCAAGAAGGGCGGCGGAGAACGGCAGGGTTCTCCGGTTCCGGCTTCCATCCCACGTTCGGCGGCCGCCCAGGCCTACGGAGGACCGTCCGCGAAACCGAAGGAAAAGCCGGCGGCGATGCCTTATGTGCCCGACGTGCTGCCGGAATCGCAGCCGGCTCCCGCCGCTGCGCCTGTACCGCCGGCGCGGTCCGCGACCGCCGAGCCTTCGGCGCCGCCCGCTGCGGCCGCTCCCGCTCCCAAAGAGCCGGTCCGGCCGCCGGCCGAGAAGGGGCTGATGAGCGAAATCCGGGAGATGAAGGACATGGTGCGGCTCTTGGCCGCCCGCGTTCCGGCCGATGGAACCCGGCATCCGGCGGTCGTTCAATGGGCCGAACGGCTTGCCGCGCAGGATCTTCTTCCCGAGCTCGTCAGCCGCATTCTCGATCCGGTCGAAACCGAAGCCGCCGAAACCGGCGAGGTTACCCCGGAATGGGTGGAGGAGCGCGTCCGGCATCATCTCCTGGAGCTCGTCTCGGGCCGGGGCGGAACGACCTTGTCCCCGCAGGTGCGGATCGTCAACTTCGTCGGCCCGACGGGCGTCGGCAAAACGACCACAATCGCCAAGCTGGCGGCGGAGCAGGTGCTGCGCAGCCACCGCAAGGTCGGGATGATCACCTCCGACACGTACCGGATCGCAGCGGTCGAGCAGCTGAAAACCTACGCCACGATCCTGAACATCCCGCTTGAGGTCGTCTTTTCGCCGGCGGATCTTCACAAGGCGCTGGACCGGCTGCAAACCTGCGATCTGATTCTGATGGACACGGCGGGGCGGAATTACCGCAACGAAGCCTATGTTTCCGAGCTGTACGCCTTGCTAGGCTCCCGGGGCGAAAGCGAGACGATTTTGGTGCTCAGCTTGACGAACAAGTACGGAGACATGAAGGTCATCTCCGAAAACTTCCGCAAGTACGGCGTGGAGCGGGTCCTTTTTACCAAGATGGACGAAACCGAATCGTACGGCGCCATCGTCAACCTGCTGCAAGAGTACCCGTTTCGGTTGTCCTATGTAACGAACGGACAGAACGTCCCGGAGGACATCACGCTTCTGACGGAAGAGGAACTGGTTAACCGGCTGATGGGAGTCGAAGGAGGATGAGCGACCAGGCGGAACGTTTGCGGGCGCTGATCGAGCTGCGAAGAACGGCCTCCGGAGCCGTGCCGTCCGCCGAAGCCGGAGCGACGAAAGTCATCACGGTAACGAGCGGCAAGGGCGGGGTCGGAAAATCCAACTTCACGCTCAACTTCGCCCTGATGCTGCAAAAAATGGGGAAACGGGTGCTCCTGTTCGACGCCGATATCGGACTGGCCAACATCGACGTGCTGATGGGCATCAGCTCCTCGTACAGCCTTTATCATCTGTTGAAGAAGGAAAAGACGATCTGGGACATTATCCAGACCGGCTACGGCGGCCTGAAGTTTATTGCCGGCGGCTCCGGCTTCACCGATTTGCTCCGGCTGACGGAAGCGGAGCTGGACGATTTCGCCCGGCAGGTCGGCGAGCTGAACGGACATTTTGATTACATTTTGTTCGACACGGGGGCAGGGCTCTCCAAGGAAACGCTGAAGTTTATCCTGGCGGCCCACGAGACCTTTGTGGTGACGACGCCGGAGCCGACTTCCATCACAGACGCCTACGCAATTATCAAAATGGTTCATCAGGAAGAGGAGCAGGTCAAGTTTCGCCTGATCGTCAACCGGGTCACAAGCGAGCGGGAAGGAAGCCAGACCGCCGACAAAATCGTCCTGGTGGCCAAACGCTTTCTGGGTCTGACGATTCCGGTGCTGGGGCATATCCCGGACGACGGCAGCGTCTCCAAGGCCGTCAAACGGCAGGTTCCCTTCACCGTCGCTTACCCCGGCTCTCATGCAGCACGAAATATGGATGAATTGACCGGCCGGTTTTTGGGAAGCGAAGAAACGGCTAGCGGTCAGCCCGGCATCAAAGGCTTCCTGAACAAAATGCTTCGGTTACTAAAAAACTCCTCGACCTGAAGTCCGAGACTTCAAACCGGCCGGGAGATACAGCGCGGAGGTGCAATGCCTTTGGAACTCTCACAATATTTGTCCATGTTTATCGATGAAGCGACGGAGCACCTGCAGGCCGTCAACGAAAATCTGCTGGAGCTGGAACAAAGCCCGGCGAATACGGACATCGTCAACAAGATTTTTCGTTCCGCCCACACCTTGAAGGGCATGGCCGCGACGATGGGGTTCGAGGACCTCGCTTCTTTGACCCACCAAATGGAGAACGTGCTGGACATGGTGCGCAACGGGAAGCTGGAGATGGACGCCTATACCTTCGACAGCCTCTTCAAGAGCACCGACGCCCTGGAGCTGATGGTTTCCGACATCGTGGCCGGGGGCACGGGGAAAGCCGAGGTTGGCGAAATCGTCGCTTCCCTGAAATCGATCGTTTCGGGGGATTACCGCAAGGACGCTCCGGCGGCGAAGGCAAGCGGCGCAGCCGACGGGGTCGCGCTCGACCAGTTCCAGTATTCCGTACTGGAGCAGACGCTCGGCAGCGGCTTGAACGCCTTCTTCATCCGGACGGAGCTGGCCGAGGAGTGCGTGCTGAAGGCCGCTCGCGCCTACATGGTCTTCCGGCAGCTAGAGGAGAACGGGGAGATCATCAAATCCTCGCCTTCGGTTGAAGACATCGAGCAGGATAAGTTCGACGGCTCGTTCTCGGTGTACTTTGTCACGAAGCTGGAGCAGTCCGCCGTCGAGAAAATGATTCTCGACGTCTCCGAGGTTTCCGCCGTCACCGCCACCCAGCTGGACGCGGAGAGCCTGAAGGCGCTCGACGAGTCGGCCAAAGCAAGCGCCGAAACGGCCGCGTCGGCCGCCCCTGCGGCGTCTGCCAAGCCGGAAGGCGCGTCCGCTCCGACGTCGGCAGCCGCCCCTGCGGCAGCGGCCGGCGGCCATGCCGTCGCGACCCGCACCATCCGCGTCGACCTGGACCGGCTGGACAACCTGATGAACCTGTTCAGCGAGCTTTTGATCGACCGCGTCCGTCTGGAGCAACTGGCGTCCGAAATCAAACGGGGCGATCTGAGCGAAACCGTCGAGCACATGGCGCGCGTCAGCAGCGACCTGCAAAACATCGTGCTCAAGCTGCGGATGGTTCCGGTCGACACCGTCTTCAACCGGTTCCCCCGGATGATCCGCGACGTGGCCAAAACCCTGGGCAAAAAGCTCGATTTGGTCATCACCGGTGCGGATACCGAGCTGGACCGCACCGTAGTCGACGAAATCGGCGATCCGCTTGTGCATCTGCTCCGCAATTCAGCTGACCACGGCATCGAATCGATCGAAGAGCGCAAGCAGTCCGGCAAGAACGAAACGGGTACGATCAACCTGCGGGCTTACCACAGCGGCAACCATGTCTTCATTGAGGTTTCAGACGACGGAAAAGGCATCAACCGGGATAAGACGCTTGCATCCGCGATCAAAAAGGGCGTTGTGACTCCCGAGCAAGCGGCGCTGATGTCCGACGAAGAGGTCTTTGCGCTTCTGTTCGCGAGCGGCTTCAGCACGGCGGAGAAAATTTCGGACTTGTCCGGACGCGGCGTCGGCCTGGACGTGGTCAAAACCAAGATCGAATCCCTGGGCGGGCAAGTTTCCGTAACCTCCAGACCGGGAGAAGGGACGACCTTCTCGATCCAGCTGCCGCTGACTTTGTCGATTATCGGGGCGATGCTGGTCCGTTCCGGCGGGGAGAAATACGCGATTCCGCTGAATTCCATCGTGGAAACGGCCGCCGCTTCGGTGGACCGCATCCGTACGGTGCACGGCAACGCGCTGCTTGATTTCCGCGAGGCCTATATCCCCGTCATCAACCTGGGCGTGCTGCTTGAGGTGCCCGACCGGACGGAGCCCGATTCCGACGAGCGCAATTTTGTCATCATCCGCAAAGGAGATAAGATGGCTGCGGTCATCGTTGACGAATTCATCGGGCAGCAGGAAATCGTGTTGAAATCGCTCGGCAAGTACCTGTCCAACCTGTTTGCCGTATCCGGCGCCACCATTCTCGGCGACGGCCAGGTGGCTTTGATTCTGGATACAAATGCCTTGCTGAAATAATAGACTTGCACAGACGGGTACAGCCACTAGCTTAGGAGGTAAGGACATGGGTGAAGAATTAAAAGTGATCGTGTTTTCACTGGGCAGCGAAGAGTACGGGGTGGAAGTGGAAAAGGTCAAAACGATCGAACGGGTCCAGCATCTGACCCGCGTTCCCAAGACGCCTTCGTTTGTAAAAGGCGTCATGAATCTGCGCGGCGTGGTCGTTCCCGTCATTGATCTGCGCGGCCGCTTCAGCCTTCCGGAATCGGAGTTCACCGACAGCAGCCGGATTATCGTGGTCGGCGTCGGCGAGCTGGAGGTCGGCATGATCGTCGACTCCGCAAACGACGTCATTGACGTCAATACCGATTCGATCTCCGACCCTCCGGAAATCGTCGGCGGCATCAAGGCAAAATACTTGCGCGGCGTGGCTCGAATCGGCGAAGAGCGTCTCCTCGTGCTTCTGAACCTGAAAGAGGTGCTGAACAAAGCGGAAATCGTTCAGCTGGAAGAGATCGGGGAATAAGCGGTGTCCTCTTTTCGATCTTTAGGAGACTATCAGCTGGATGTGCTGAAGGAGGTCGGAAACATCGGGGCGGGACATGCCGCAACCGCCCTGTCCACCTTGCTCGACAAACCGGTTGATATGATGGTACCCCAGGTCCGGCTCGTGCCTTTCGAGGAAATTTCCGAAAGCGTCGGCGGGGCCGAGCAAATTGTCACCGCCATCTTCCTTCGCGTGGAAGGCGAAACGCCGGGCAACCTGTTCTTTATTCTGTCGATGGACTCCGCCAAGCGCCTGCTGGGCCGCTTCGCGGGCCTGGACGGAGAAGAGGACGGCGAGTTCAGCGAGATGGAGCTTTCCGCACTGAACGAAATCGGCAACATACTCGCCGGCTCCTACCTGACATCTCTTGCCGATTTCACCCGGCTTTCGATGATGCCGACCGTACCTTCCCTGGCGGTGGATATGGCGGGAGCGATTCTCAGTTATGGCTTGCTGCAGTTTGGAGAGATGGGGGATCACGCCCTCTTTATCGACACGAAGTTTCTGCAGAACGGCAAGGAAGTAGAAGGGCATTTCTTTCTGATTCCCGATCCGGAGTCATTTGACAAAATCTTTGCCGCTTTGGGAGTCAATGGCTCATGATTGAACGCGTCGTGATTAAAGTCGGAATGGCCGATCTCAATGTGGCGGCAAAGGAAGGATTTCTGAAGACAACCGGGCTTGGCTCGTGCGTCGGCCTGACCCTGTACGATCCGCTCGTGAAGGTGGCAGGCATGGCGCATGTGATGCTCCCGTCCTCGGAAATTGCCAAAGAAGGCCAGTTGAATCGCGCCAAATATGCCGACACGGCGATTCCGGAATTGATTCACCGCATGGTCCAGCTGGGCGCCACCGTTTCCCGCATGCAGTCCAAGCTGGCGGGGGGCGCCCAGATGTTTTCCTTTGCCACGGCGAAGGATACGATGCGAATCGGCCCGCGCAATGTGGAATCCTGCAAGGCCATGCTGGACAAATTCGGAATCCCCATCATCGGAGAGGACACAGGTGCCAATTATGGGAGGACCATTGAATTTGACAGTTCCTCGGGAGTTTTGTTCATTAACAGCGTACAAATGGGTACAAAGGAATTGTAAGCGATGAAACGTTATCTCCGTTTGGCCGTTCCAATCGGCTTGTTGGGTTTCCTGGCGACCTTTCTGCTTTCCCTCGGCCATAACATCCTGACCACGTCCCTGGTCCGGGGGCTGGTCAGCGGGGCGCTTCTGTTCGCCATCTCGCTGGCGGGAGCCTGGGCCTTCGGGGTCCTGTTGAAAGAGCCGAAGGCCGAAGAAGCTTCGCTTGAACAACCGGCTGAACAGCCGAAAGGCCAAAATTTTGATGTGACCACCCCGAATGAAGACGAAGAACTGAAGCAGCTGCTGAGACAACCGCCTTCCCAAGTGGAGGATGACGGGTTCCAGCCGCTCCAGCCTCCGAAGCTCGCGACGAAAATCGATTCGGATCCGGAACTGTTGGCACAAGCAATGCGTCGAATGTCTGAAGAGTAAGGTGGTGACCGGACCGTGAAACAAACGGGCAAAGCGGCCAAACCCAATTTGGAGTTATGGCGCAAATGGAGGGAAGAGGGCGACCCTTCCGCCAAAAAAGATTTGATCGAGTCGTATCTGCCGCTGGTGGATTACGCCGCCGGAAGACTGGCGGTCGGACTCCCCAAGTCGGTGGCCAAAGAGGACCTGGCGAGCACCGGTGTGCTCGGCCTGATTGACGCCGTAGACAAATTCGATTATGAACGCGGCCTGCAATTTGAAACCTATGCATCCTGGCGAATCCGCGGCGCCATGATCGACGGGCTCCGGCAGAACGATTGGGTTCCCCGCTCCGTTCGGGAGAAAGCGAAGAAAATTGAAGACGCCTATCAAAAGCTGGAGCAAACCTATATGCGCTCGGTGACCGACGCGGAAATCAGCAGCTACCTGAACGTGTCCGAATCCGATTTTCGGCAGATGCTGCAGGATGTCGCGTTCGCAACCGTTTCTTCCTTTGATGAACCTGTGAAGGAGGACGAGAACGAGGCGCGGTTGTCCTTTTTGATTGACGAGAAAGCCAAAAACCCCGATTACAAGGTCAATGAAACGTTTATGAAAGAGACGCTGGCGAAAGCGATCGACAGGCTCACGGAAAAGGAACGAATCGTCGTGTCTCTGTTTTATTATGATGAACTGTCATTAAGCGAGATTGCGGAAGTGATGAGCCTGTCCCCCTCAAGAATATCCCAGCTTCACTCAAAAGCCATTTTTCGGTTGAGGGGCTCTTTAAATCGGTTGAGAGGACAGCTGCTGACCGATTGACGTTTACAGTTGGGTTAGGGGGGCTACTATTGTATTCCATTCAAGGGCTTTTGGACAAGTGCGCGAAAGTTTCGGTCTCCGCGGACAAACAAACGGCTCTGCTCACATTGCTTATGGTGGAAGAAGGATTTGCCTGCACCGCTTTTGACCTGGAAGACCTGCTGAAGCGAAACGGCGTTGTTTACGGCATTCAGCACAGCCAGCTGGCGAACATCGCATCCAACCCCGCCGCTTTTGTCGGCACGGCGATTCCGGTCGCAAAAGGCAAGGCGCCGGAGGACGGGGCGGACGGCTCGATCCGGTATCTCTTTGACATCAACGCTACGGAGCGCAAACCGCTGATGCTGGAAAACGGCAAGGTGGATTATAAGGAAATGACGACCATCCTGAATATCCGCCAGGGCGAGAAAATCGCAGACCGGACGGCGCCCACGGACGGATCGCCGGGCATCGCCGTAACGGGCGAGGAAATTGCCGGAAAGCGGGGGAAGGAAGCCCGGTTCAAGCTGGGCAAAAACGTCGTCACGGACGCCGAGCAAAGCATGCTGTTTGCTGCCATTGCCGGCGTTATCACCGTTACCGAGAAAGACAAAATCAATGTGTTTCCCCTGTATGAAGTAAACGGGGACATCGATTATAACATAGGCAACATCGACTTTGTGGGCTCGGTGGTGGTCCGGGGCAACGTGCTCAGCGGCTTTCGAGTAAAAGCCTCCGGGGATATCCGCGTGACCGGCGGGGTCGAGGGGGCGGAGCTGCTGGCCGACGGCTCGATTGAAATCTCCGGCGGCATTCTCGGCCAGAGTAAAGGGCTCGTGAAAGCGGGCAAAAGCGTCAAAAGCTCGTTTGTGCAGGACGGACGCATCGAAGCGGGCGAGGATGTCCTCATCAGCCAAAGCATCATGCATTCGACGGTTCGTGCGGGACGCAATGTCTTCTGCAAAGGCGCCAAAGGCCTGATAGTCGGCGGCATCGTTCAGGCGGGCGCACGGGTGGAAGCGCGGAACATCGGCAATTTCCTGTCGACCGCGACCGCGATTGAGGTCGGCGTTTTGCCCGAGCTTCGCAACGAGCTGCAGGACCTGCGGAGCCAGCTCAAGCTTTCCAACGAAAACCTGAAGAAAACGGAGCAGGCGTTGACCCTGCTCGACCAGTTGGCCGCGGCGGGACAGCTGTCCGGCGAGAAGCTGGCTATGAAAATCAAGCTTGGCAATACCCGCAAACAAGCCAAGGAAGAGATCGACCAGATCAAGGAGCGCATTCTGGAGATCGAAACCCAGCTGGATCAAACGGGCGCAGCCGTGGTGGAGGTCAATTCCACCATTTACGGCGGAGCCAAAATTGTGATTGGCCGATACACAAGGTTTATCAAGGACCCGGTGTCCCGCGTACGTTTCATGATCATGGACGGAGACATCGCCATGCTGTCGGATTATTAAGCCGCAGCGGGATGACGCGATTAGCTTTCGCCGCAGGCGCAAGCGGGAGGAGCGGAACTATGAGCCTGAAAGCCATTGATATGCAAATCGCCGTTCATAAAAGCCCTGACGCCAGCCAGCTTCAGAAGCAGCAGCTGGAGCGTCCGGTAATGGAGCAATCCGTCCTGGCCGCGAATCAGGCGAAAGCCGATACCGTCAAAAGCCGGCGGAGCGAACGCAAGGATGAAGCGAAAAAAGGCAGTGTCGACACAGCTCCCGACCGGAACGGAAAGCAGCGCCGCCCGGCCGCGCACGCCGGCAAAAAGACGGGGAACGAAGCCGCCGAATCCTCCTCCAAAGAGCCGGAGCACCCCTACAAAGGACATCACGTCGATTTAACGCTTTAGGAGGGACACCCCATGGATTTGTGGGTTATTGTGGTGCTCATGGGCATCGTTTGTCTGGTTGCTTCGTGGATGGTCAAGGACCCGAAGCCGGCGGCCAGCATGACCAAGGAAATTGAAGACGCGCTTGACCTCGTGGCCGCGAATATGGAACAGGAAAACCGAGACCTGATCCGTTCCATTGAGCGCATGAAGGACGAATCCGACCGGCGCGGGGAAGAATGGCTCCGCAAAGCCGCGGAGCTGGAGCGGAGGGTGGACGAGCTGTCGCAGGAGCTCGCACGGGTTCGCGGCCAGGTAGCGGAGCGATCCGTTCAAGCGCGCGTCTCCGAGGCGGGTGCTTTTTCCGTCCCGGAGCGCTCCCAGGCGGCCGGCATGGCGGAAAGGCCGGCGGCCGCAGCGGCGGTGCCGTCCACGCCGGAGGAAGCGGAACCGGCCGTTCTCATGCCGCAGGCGCCGGACAGCCTGAAGGCGCGCTATCCCGAAATTTTCCGCCTGCACCGCGAGGGGAAATCGATTGAGCAGATTGCCAAGCAGATGGGCATCAACAAAGGCGAAACGGCGCTGATCCTGCAGCTTTCGAAACAGGAGGAGGAGGGCCGTGTTTAAAAACCGCAAATTTCTCGTTGGCCTCGGAACCGGATTAATGGTCGGGGCCATTCTGATGCAGCTGGGCTCCATCGGGCAGCAGGCGGAAGCGGACCTGCGCGGAACCGTTTCCCCGAGTCCCGCCGCTTCGGCTCCGGCCGCCACGCCTGTCCCCCCGACATGGGAAGGGCTTCAAAAAGAAGCGGGAGAACTGGGCGGCACCCTTTTGACCAACGAGGATTATGAAGCGCTGCAACAGAAAGCGAACCGGCCCGATCCGACCGCCGCTCCGGCCGGAAACGCGCCGCGGCAAATCTATCTCTACATCTATAATGGAATGGACTCGGACGCCATCGAAGAATACCTGTATCAGGCGGGCGTGCTCAACGACCGGATGGCCTTCCGCGAAACGGTGCGCAAGCAGGCGTTGTCCAAGAAACTGAAGTCGGGTTTGTATGCTTTTACGCCGAACATGGACGTTCCCGCCCTGCTGGCTGAATTGCAGCGGGGAAATTGAACGGGAAGGTTGCAAGACCCCTTGGCGCTATGGTATATTAGTTAGCGGTGTCAAGATCACACACGCCTTTGAAGTTCGGACGGAGGTGCTGGCCGCATGGACAGTCCCGTTCGAAGATGCGAAAGGCGGAGGATCAAAATAAACCAAATAGAGGAGGTGCGTGAAGATGGCAGTCATCTCCATGAAACAGCTTCTGGAAGCTGGGGTACACTTCGGTCACCAAACCCGTCGCTGGAACCCGAAAATGGACAAATACATCTTCACCGAAAGAAACGGCATTTACATCATTGACCTGCAAAAAACGGTCAAGAAGGTTGAAGAGGCGTACAATTTCGTCAAAGGCCTGGCGGCCGAAGGCGGAACGTTCCTGTTCGTAGGAACGAAGAAGCAAGCGCAGGATTCCGTTAAGGAAGAAGCCGAGCGCTGCGGCATGTACTACATCAACCAACGTTGGCTGGGCGGCACGCTCACCAACTTCCAAACGATCCAAAAACGGATTTCCCGTCTGCACGAACTGAACAAATGGGAAGAAGACGGCACGTTCGAAGTTCTGCCGAAGAAAGAAGTCATCCTTCTCCGCAAAGAGAAAGAGCGTCTTGAGAAATTCCTCGGCGGCATCAGCGGCATGAAGGGCCTTCCGAGCGCCCTGTTCATCATCGACCCGCGCAAAGAGCGCATTGCCGTTGCGGAAGCCCGCAAGCTGGGCATCCCGATCGTCGGCATCGTCGACACCAACTGCGATCCGGACGAAATCGACTATGTGATTCCCGGCAACGACGACGCGATCCGCGCCGTTAAGCTGCTCACGTCGAAGATGGCCGATGCGGTAGTCGAAGCGCACCAAGGCGAACAAACGACAGCATAAAGCACGACATAGAGGGGTGGGTTGAAGGTCTTGGAACCTATCGCCCGCCCCTTATTTATGACCATTCCCAACCTTACAGGAGGTTTTACTTATGGCAGTGAGTGCAGCAGCGGTTAAAGAATTGCGCGAAAAAACGGGAGCAGGCATGCTCGATTGCAAAAACGCCCTGGAAGAAGCAAACGGAGATCTGGCCAAAGCAGCTGAACTGCTGCGTGAAAAAGGGCTGGCTGCAGCCGCCAAGAAAGCCGGCCGCGTAGCGACCGAAGGCGCCGTAGGCTCCTACATCCACGCCGGCGGACGGATCGGCGTTCTGGTGGAAGTCAACTGCGAAACCGACTTCGTTGCCAAAACGGATCAGTTCCAGGCGCTGGTGAAGGACATTGCCATGCAAATTTCCGCGACGAGCCCGCGTTATGTTCGCCGGGAAGAAGTTCCGCAAGAGGACATCGAGAAGGAAAAGGAAATTTTGCGCGCTCAAGCCCTGAACGAAGGCAAACCGGAAAAGATCGTCGACAAGATGGTCGAAGGCCGCATCAACAAATTCTACGAAGAATTCTGTCTGATGGAACAAGCCTTCATCAAGGACCCCGACAAAACCGTCGCTCAGCTGCTGAACGAAAAGATCAGCACGATCGGCGAAAACATCACCATTCGCCGCTTTGCCCGCTACGAGCTCGGCGAAGGGCTGGAGAAGAAACAGGACAACTTTGTGGAAGAAGTTATGGCCCAAGCCAACCTGTAATACAAGCAAACGGAAAGGAACACCGGCGTGTTCCTTTCTTTCTAGCGTCCCGCCCGTTTCAACGGGCCCGGGCCGCCGGTCATGCAGGTTATTTTAACTAAACGTATGGAGGTATCAGGTTTGGAACAGCCGACTTTTAAACGAATTGTGCTGAAGCTGAGCGGTGAAGCGCTTGCCGGCCAGCAGGGATACGGAATCGATTCCCAGACCATCATCTCTATCGCGGAGCAGGTCAAAAGCGTTCATGAATTGGGCGTGGAGGTTGCCATCGTCTGCGGGGGAGGCAACATCTGGCGCGGAATCGCCGGCAGCGCGAAAGGCATTGACCGGGCGACCGCCGACTACATGGGAATGCTCGCCACCGTGATGAACTCCTTGGCCTTGCAGGATGCGCTGGAAACGGTCGGAGTGCCGACGCGCGTCCAAACCTCGATCTCCATGCAGCAGATTGCGGAACCTTACATCCGCAGAAGAGCAATCCGCCATCTGGAAAAGGGCCGGGTCGTCATTTTTGCAGCCGGTACGGGCAACCCTTATTTTTCCACGGATACGACCGCTGCGCTTCGGGCAGCCGAGATTGAAGCGGAAGTCATCCTGATGGCCAAAAACAAAGTGGATGGCGTCTACTCCGCCGATCCGTTCAAAGACGAAACGGCGATCAAATATGAGACTCTGACTTATATGGAAGTGCTGAGCCAAAACCTCGGCGTCATGGATTCCACGGCCTCCTCCTTGTGCATGGATAACAACATTCCGCTGATTGTGTTCTCCATTACTGAGGAAGGCAATATCAAGAGGGTTGTGCTCGGCGAGAAAATCGGAACGATTGTAAAAGGGAGTGTCGAGTAAATGCCGCAATCCATCAAGAAAAATGCGGAAGAACGCATGGAAAAAGCAATGGGCGCCCTGAAACGCGAGCTGGCCTCCTTCCGGGCGGGTCGGGCCACCCCGTCTCTCCTGGACCGGATTCAAGTGGACTATTACGGCTCGATGACCCCTGTTAACCAGATGGCGGGCATCACCACGCCGGATTCCCGCACGCTGATGATTCAGCCCTGGGACAAATCCGCTTTGGCGCAAATCGAGAAGGCGATTATGAAATCGGATCTCGGCCTGAACCCGACCAATGACGGAACGGTGATCCGCATCGTCATTCCGGCCCTGACGGAAGAGCGCCGCGCCGAGCTCGTCAAGCTGACCAAAAAAGCGGGCGAAGAAGCCAAGGTAGCCGTCCGCAACATCCGCCGCGATGCAAACGACGAGCTGAAAAAGCTGGAGAAAACGGACGGCATATCCGAAGACGAAACCCGCCGCCACCAGGAAGACATCCAGAAATTGACTGACCGCTATATTTCCGAGGTGGATAAGATTCTCGCGGCCAAAGAAAAGGAAATCATGGAAGTCTAATAAACGTAAGGCAGCGCTCCGATCGGGAAACCGGCTTACCGCCGGCTCCGGTCGGGAGGGCGGCGGCTCCTCTCCGGTGCCGCCGCTTGGCGAACCGTTGCCGCCCATAAGGCGCAGGCGTTTCATAACCCCCACGCAAATGCCGGGTTGGGAAACGCCTGTTTTGCCGCATGGACTTGCAGCCGGCGCTTCGCCGAAGAGCGGGGAGCGCGCTGTTTTGGAGGAATCGATATGGTCCGGTTTTGGAGAAAAAACACAAATGGATCCGAACGGGAAGCAAACCTTTCCCTGGAAGAAGGCATGATCCCGAAGCATGTGGCCGTCATCATGGACGGCAACGGGCGCTGGGCCAAGAAAAGAGGCCTTCCCCGGATCGCAGGGCATCATGCCGGCATGAAAGCGGTCAAGCGAGTGACCATTGCCGCCGACGAGCTGGGCGTCGAGGTGCTGACGCTGTACGCGTTTTCGACCGAGAACTGGTCCCGCCCGAAAGAAGAAGTGGACTACTTGATGCGTCTGCCTCAGGAATTTCTCAAAATCGAGCTGCAGGAGCTTGTGGAAAAGAACGTTCAGGTCCGGTTGACGGGTTGGCGGGAAGGGCTTCCCGAGCACACGCTGCAAGCCCTGGACGAGGCGGAAGCCAAAACAGCGGGCAACACCGGACTTATTCTTAACTTCGCCTTGAACTATGGCAGCCGGCGGGAAATTGCGGAAGCGGTCCGGGAACTGGCAAAGGAAGCCCAGACCGGACGGATCGCGCCGGAAGAGATCACCGAAGAGCATCTCTCACGGAAGCTTCTGACGGGCGGCCTGCCCGATCCCGATCTACTGATCCGTACGAGCGGAGAGCTGCGGCTCAGCAATTTTATGCTGTGGCAGCTGGCCTATACGGAATTTTGGTTTTCCCCGCTCTATTGGCCGGAATTCGAAGAGCGGGATTTCAGAGAAGCGGTCCGGGAGTATCAGCGCAGAACCCGCCGGTACGGCGGGCTGAAGTAGCCCGGAATGGAGGAATGACGATTGCGAACGCGCATCGTGACGGGCGTCCTGGCGGGCGCCGTTTTTATCGGCATCTTGTTGTGGGGCGGGTACGCTTTTGCCGTTCTGATCGCCCTGATGGCGCTGATCGGTTATGACGAATACATCCGGCTGAACGGCATCAAGCGTTCCAATGCCGCCGCCGTTGCCGGACTTCTCGGCATGGCGCTTTTTCTGCTTCCCGCTTTTGAGCCCGCAGCCGAATGGCTGGCGGCGGCTGCCGAGCCGGAGCGTCTCGTCTGGGGGCTTTTGTTCGTGCTGCTGGCGGTGACCGTCTTCAGCAAAAACCGGACAACCCTGGATCATGCGGGCCTGATCCTGCTGGGCGCCGCCTACCTCGGCATCGGCTACCGGTACATGATCGAAACCCGGCTGAACGGGGAGGACGGTTTGTTCTGGACGCTGTTTGTCTTTTTGTGCATCTGGGCGTCGGACGCCGGGGCCTACTTTACGGGGAGCCTGATTAACAAAGCCAAGTGGTGGCGAACGACCAAGCTGTGGCCGGCCATCAGCCCCAATAAAACGGTGGAAGGCGCCGTCGGCGGCATTTTGCTTGCCGTCATTACGGCCGTTTGCTTTCAGCTCGCCCGGCCGGAGCTGACAGGCATCGGGAAAGCCGTGCTGCTCGGCGCGGTCATCGCGGTCGTCGGCACCGTGGGAGACCTGATCCAATCCGCCTACAAGCGGGTTCGCGGCGTGAAGGATTCCGGCACGCTCCTTCCGGGACACGGCGGAATTCTCGACCGGACCGACAGCTGGCTGATCGTTTTTCCGTTTCTACACATCATCGGCTTGATCTGAGGTGCAGCATTCATGAAAAAAATAGCGATACTCGGCTCTACGGGCTCCATTGGAACGCAAACGCTCGACGTGATCGCCGCCAACCGCGACCGGTATGCCGTGGAGACACTGGCGGCGGGCGGCAACGTGAAGCTGCTGCTCGAACAGATCCGCGAGTTCCGGCCCAAAAAGGTTTCGGTACATAGCAAGGAGCTGGCGGATGAAGTCAAACAAAGAACGGACGGGTCCGTTCAGGTCTACTGGGGGCCGGAAGGCCTTCTGGAGACGGCGGCGAACAATGATGCGGGGCTGGTGGTGACGGCCGTTGTCGGAAGCATGGGGCTGGCCCCTACCCTTGCTGCCATTCAGGCAGGGAAGCATATCGGCCTTGCGAACAAAGAGACGCTGGTCAGCGCCGGCGGCTTGGTAACCGAAGCCGCACGCAAGGCCGGCGTTTCTCTGCTTCCGGTCGACAGCGAGCATTCCGCGATCTTCCAATGCCTGAACGGGGAAGACCGCGGAGCGCTCGAATCGCTGATCATCACCGCATCCGGCGGCTCGTTCCGGGACCGTACCCGGGAACAGCTGAAGGGCGTCACCGTAGAGGAAGCGCTGCGTCACCCGAACTGGTCGATGGGGGCGAAAATCACGATTGATTCGGCCACCATGGTAAACAAAGGGCTGGAGGTGATCGAAGCCCGCTGGCTGTTCGAGGTCGGCTACGACCGGATTCGGGTGCTGCTTCATCCCGAAAGCGTCGTGCACTCCATGGTGGAGTTTGCCGACCGGAGCGTCATTGCCCAGCTGGGCAACCCGGACATGCGGGTGCCGATCCAGTATGCGTTAACCTATCCCGGGCGGATGCCGAATGCGACGGAGCGGCTTGACCTTGCCCGGATCGGAAGCCTTCATTTTCGGGAAATGGACCTGGAGCGCTATCCTTGCCTGGCCTACGCTTATGAAGCGGGACGGGCGGGAGGAACGGCGCCGGCGGTATTTAATGCCGCAAATGAAACGGCGGTCGCCCGTTTTTTCAAAGGGGAGATTTCCTTCCTCGCCATTGAAGAGGTCATCGCCGGGACGCTGTCCCGCCACCGGAACGGAGCGGGCACGGAGCTTGCGGAGGTGCTGGAAGCGGACGCCTGGGCGCGCCGCGAAGCGGCGGACATTGCGCCCGTGAGCTGAACGGGTCCGTCCCGGTCTAGTTTCGGGGGCGTCCGGCATAGGCTTGGAAGAGCGGATCGGCTTGTATTGATCTTCTAAAACATGTTAATCTTAGTACGTAAAAACGTGCTTCCGCCGGTCGCATGCTACCCAAAGAGGCAAGGGAGGACTGTATTTTTGAATCCTTTACAGATAGGCCTGCAAATTGTGCTGATGTTTTTTGTTCTGGTTTCGCTGCATGAATTCGGGCATCTCTATTTTGCCAAACGGGCGGGCATTCTGGTCAGGGAATTTGCGATTGGCTTCGGACCGAAGCTTTTTTCCTATAAAAGAGGAGAGACGCGCTATACGCTGCGTCTTTTGCCCATCGGCGGATTTGCCCGGATGGCGGGGGAAGACCCGGAAATTTTACAGATCGCCACCGGTCAAACGGTCGGCGTCCGGCTGAAAGAGGACCGCATCACCGAAATCCACACGGACCGCTTTGAGCGGCTGCCCGGTCTGGTAGTGGGCGACATCGAAGAATTCGATCTGGAGAAAAACTTGTTTCTCCGGCTGTCCGTCGACGGGGAGCCGCACCGGTTTACGGTCGATCCGAAAGCGGATGTCATTTCCCAGGGAAGGGAAACGCAGATTGCTCCGCTGGACCGGCAGTTTGGCAGCAAAACGGTGCCGCAGCGGTTCCTGACCATTCTGGCCGGTCCCGTGATGAACGTCATTCTGGCTTTCGTGCTGTTTGTGATTTACATCTTTGTCGCCGGCGTCCCGGCAAACATTACGCTCGGCAAGATCGAAGCCGGATCGCCGGCCGCCGAAGCGGACCTGCGCACCGGAGATGTCATCCGTTCTGTGGACGGACAGGAAATCGGAACCGATTCCGACCGCCTTGTGTCGTTGATTCAGAGCTCCAAAGGCGAGCCGGTTCAGATCGTGCTGGAGCGGGGCGGCGAAGAGCTTCAGAAGACCTTGACGCCCGTGCAGATGGAGGGAGGCGTCCGCATCGGAACCGAGCTCGGCTACGGCACGAGGTCGGCCGGGGCGGGCGAGGCCATTTCGGGCGCCTGGAAAGAAACGACCTTTATGACCGAGCAAATTCTGCTCAGCTTCAAGAAGCTCGTGACCGGCGATTTCAAAATGGACGATTTGGCGGGCCCGGTCGGCACCGTCCGGTTCACCGCCGAGATCGCTTCGGCCGGTATCGCGCCGATGATCCGCTGGTCGGCTCTGCTCAGCCTGTACCTGGCGATCTTCAATTTGCTGCCGATTCCCGCGTTGGACGGCAGCCGCCTCGTGTTCCTTCTTGTGGAGGCCATCCGGGGCAAGCCGATTGATCCAAACCGCGAAGGGCTGGTGCATTTTATCGGCTTCGCCATGCTCATGCTGCTGATGATCGCGGTCACCTATAACGATATTTTGCAATTGTTCCAGGGGTAGTTCCCGGTTTACCCATGTTCGAGATGGAGGTCCGTCATGTCCAAAGAAAACGAAAAGCAATTTGTCAAAGAGATTACGCCTCAGAACGAGGATTTTTCCCGCTGGTACCTGGACGTTATCAAAAAAGCCGATCTGATGAGCTATTCGCCGGTGCGCGGCTGCATCGTTTTTAAACCCGACAGCTATGAGATCTGGGAGCTGTGCCAGCGCGAGCTGGACGCCCGCTTCAAAGAAACCGGGCACCGCAACGCCTACTTCCCGCTGTTTATTCCGGAGAGCTTCTTCCAGAAGGAAAAGGAGCACGTCGAGGGCTTTAACCCCGAGCTTCCCTGGGTAACGGAAGCCGGCGGCGAGAAGCTGGAGGAACGGCTGGCCATCCGTCCCACGTCGGAAACCATGATCGGCCATATGTATTCCGAATGGATCAATTCCTACCGCGACCTGCCGTTGCTGATCAACCAGTGGGCGAACGTGGTCCGCTGGGAGAAGCGCACGCAGCCTTTCCTGCGCACCAGCGAGTTCCTGTGGCAGGAAGGCCATACCGCACATGAAGACGAAGCCGACGCACGCCGCGAGACGATGCAGATGCTGGAAGTATACCGGGAGTTTGTCGAAAACGTATTGGCAATTCCGGTCATCATGGGTCAGAAGACGCCGTCCGAGAAGTTTGCCGGCGCGGTGGACACCTTCTCCATCGAGGCGATGATGAAGGACGGGAAAGCCGTGCAAGCGGGTACCTCCCATTACATGGGCACGAATTTTGCGGTTGCCTTTGACATCAAGTACCTGAACCGGGAGAACGTGCACACCTATGCGCACACCACCTCGTGGGGGGTCAGCACCCGTTTGATCGGGGCGCTGATCATGGTGCACGGCGACGACCGCGGGCTGGTGCTTCCGCCGAAGGTGGCGCCCATGCAGGCCGTTATGATTCCCGTCGGCCCTCCCAAAATGAGAGACGCCGTCACCGCCCGGGTGTACGAGCTGCACGCCGAGCTAAAGAAGGCGGGCGTTCGCGTCAAAGTGGACGACGACACCAACCAGAGCCCCGGCTGGAAATTCAACGAATACGAAATGCGCGGCATTCCGGTCCGGATCGAGCTGGGCCCCCGCGACATGGAAGCGGGCCAGGTCGTTCTCGTTTCCCGCGTTTCCGGAGAGAAGAAGATCGTCGCACAGGAGAATATCGTGCAGGAGGTCCAGCAGCTGCTGGCCGACGTGCATAACGATATGTTCGAGAAAGCGATGCGGTTCCGGGAGGCGCACACGACCGATGTGGACACCCTGGAGGAACTGAACGCTTATCTGGAAGGCACCAAAGGCTTCGCGCTGGCCGGCTGGTGCGGCTCCGAGGCCTGCGAGGCCCAGGTCAAGGAAGAGACCGGCGCAACGAGCCGGAACATTCCGTTCGAGCCCGCCAAGCACAAGGAAACCTGTCTGGTTTGCGGCGAAGCGGCCAAACATACCGTCGTTTTCGGGCGTGCTTATTAATCCCCGGATTCCGGCATAACCAAAAACAGTCTGGTAGAACCCCGGACGATCGTTTAGAATAGAAGAGCACGGGAATGGAAGCCGCACGCGGCGGCAGACGTTCTCCTGCTCTTTTTATTCCCTGAAACGGGGCTATTCGGCCATTATTTTCATAGATACATTTCATAGATACATAAGGAGGAACAGCAATGGGCAGTATCGCAGAGAAACGGTCGCGCTTCGAAATGCTGATGGCGCACGCCGGAGTCCCGGATGAAGTGGCCGCCGGCCATTTTGCGGACGGATACATCGAGCGTGTGGAAGTCAGCCGGTCGAACCGGGAGTGGACCTTTTATCTGGAGAAAGAATCGCTGGTTCCGTCCGATGTTTACCGGTCCTTTTGCAAGCTGGTCCAGGATAAATTTCAGCATATCGCGAGAGTCCGCTTTGTGGTGCGTTACGGAGACGCCTGTCCGCGCGAGCAGCTGGTGCAGGAATATTGGGGCATGCTTCTGGAATGGCTCCAGCGCCAGGAAGCCACCATCAACGGCTGGCTGACCCGGGCGAAGATGGAGGTGGCGGGAAACCGCATCTCGTTGCAGCTGTTGGATTCCATCGGCCTGGAGCTGGCCCGCAAGAAGCAGGTGGACCGCTGGATCAAAAGCTTTTTCAGCGATTACTTCGGTTTTGACTGTCAGGTGAGCCTGCAAGTCTATGACAACCGGCAGGAAGAGCTGGAGCAGTTCGCAAAGCTCATCGAGCAGGAAGAAAGCTCCGTCGTCCGGGAAATTTTCACCTCGATCGAACAGGAGAACGAAGCGGTCAAGCTGGCCGATGCCGAGCTGAAGCTGATGCTGGGCAACGACATCCGGGAGCCGGCGGTTCCGCTCATGGAGATTCAGGATGTCGAGAAAAAGATCGTCATTCAGGGCATGGTGTTCGGCCTCGATTCCAAAGAGCTCAAAAACGGCAATACCCTGTTTATGTTCAACATCACCGACTTTACGGATTCCTTGATGGTCAAGGCTTTTGCCCGGAACAAGGAAGACGCCAAGGTTTACAGGCTGCTGGAAAACGGAAAATGGCTGAAAATGCGGGGGAAGGTGGATTACGATACGTTCTCCCAACCGCCGGAGCTGATGTTCATCCCCAACGATCTGGTGGAAATCAGCGCGCCTCCGGGACGCAAGGACAACGCGTCCGAGAAACGGGTCGAATTTCACCTCCACACGGCGATGAGCACCATGGACGGCATTACGCCGATCGGCGACTACGTCAAAACCGCCGCCAAATGGGGCATGAAGGCGATCGCCTTGACGGACCACAGCACCGTTCAGGCGTTTCCCGACGCCGGCAAAGCGGCCAAAAAGCACGGAATCAAGGTCATCTACGGCGTTGAGGCGAACGTGGTCAACGACGCGGTTCCCATTGTGCTTCAGTCGGACGACCGGGACCTCCTGGAAACGGAATACACGGTATTCGACATCGAGACCACCGGGCTTTCCGTCGTCAACAACAAAATTATTGAAATTGCCGGCGTAAAAATGAAGGGCGAAAAGGTGATCGATTCCTTTTCCACCTTTATCAATCCGCATGAAAGCATTCCCTATAACATCACGCAGCTGACGAGCATTACCAACGAGATGGTGCAGGGAGCGCCCGAGCTGGCCGACAAGCTGCCGGAATTTGTCCGGTTTGTCGGCGACAGCGTGCTCGTCGCGCACAACGCCAAGTTCGACATCGGCTTCGTGCAGCACAACCTGAAGGCGCTCGGCCTGCCGGAAATGCCGAATCCGGTGCTGGATACGCTGGAGCTGGCGCGTTTCATGTACCCGGACCTGAAGAACCACCGGCTGAACACCCTGACGGCCAAATTCAAGGTCAGCCTGGAAAACCATCACCGCGCGGTGGATGACGCAGAAGCGCTCGGCGGTGTGCTGCAGGCCATGCTGAAAGAACTTGTGCAGGAGCGGCGGATGACGCGGCTGTCCGGCCTGAACGACAACGTAGGCAAGGACTTGTCCAACCAGCGGCCGTTCCACTGCAACATTTACGCCAAAAACGCCGTAGGCAAAAAGAACTTGTACAAGCTGATTTCACTGTCGCATACCGAATACTTCAAGCGGGTGCCGACTATTCCGCGAACCAAGCTGACCGAGCTGCGGGAAGGGCTGCTGGTGATTTCCGGCTGCGAGAAGGGCGAATTCTTCGAAACCGTTCTGAACAAATCCCGCGAGGAAGCGGAGCAGGTGGCGGAATTTTACGACGTGCTGGAGATTCAGCCGCTGGACATGTACATGCACCTAGTCGACAAGAGCCTGGTAGGCAGCCGCCTCGATTTGGAAAAGGCGCTCCGGACCGTCTGCGAAATCGGCGCAAAGCTCGGCAAACCGGTTATCGCCACCGGAAACGTGCATTATTTGGAGCCGAAGGACAAGATTTGCCGGGACATCACCATTCACGGCATCACCGGCTTCAGCCCGCTGAAGGATCAGCGCAAACCGGATGCCCATTTCCGGACGACGGACGAGATGCTGGAGGAATTCCAGTTCCTCGGCGCGGAAAAGGCGAAGGAAGTGGTCGTGACCGCCACCAACAAGCTGGCGGACGAGTTTGAGGAAATCAGCCTGTTCCCCAAAAAGGGCGGACCGACCGACAACGGCCTGTTCTCCCCGATCATCGAGGGGGCGGAGGAGGAAATCCGCAACACTTGTTACACGACGGCAAAGGAGATGTACGGCGAACCGCTGCCGGACATCGTCGTCCAGCGGCTGGAGAAAGAATTGAAGCCGATTATCGGCTACGGGTTTTCGGCGAACTACCTGATTTCCGAGCGGCTGGTCAAAAAATCGAATGCGGACGGCTACCTGGTCGGCTCCCGGGGGTCGGTCGGCTCTTCGTTCGTCGCCACCATGCTGGGCATTTCGGAGGTCAATCCGCTTCCGCCGCATTATGTTTGCAAAGCCTGCAAATACAGCGAGTTTTTTACCGACGGCCGGATTCCGTCCGGGTTTGACCTTCCGGATAAAGCATGCCCGAATTGCGGCGGCCCGCTGAAAGGCGAAGGGCAGGACATTCCGTTCGAAACCTTCCTCGGGTTTAAGGGCGACAAGGTGCCCGATATCGACTTGAACTTTTCCGGGGAATACCAGCCGGAGGCGCACAATTTCACTAAAGTCATGTTTGGCGAGAAAAACGTGTTTCGCGCCGGCACGATCGGTACCGTTGCCGATAAAACCGCGTTCGGCTATACCAAGAAATACGAAGAACACATCGGCAAATCCTGGCGCAAGGCGGAGGTCGAGCGGCTGGCTGCAGGCTGTACGGGCGTGCGCCGAAGCACGGGCCAGCACCCCGGCGGCATCGTGGTTGTGCCCGATTACATCGATGTGGAGGATATCACCCCCGTGCAGTATCCGGCGGATGATACGTCAGCGGAGTGGAAAACGACGCACTTCGATTACCACGCCTTTGACGAAAACCTGCTCAAGCTTGATATTCTCGGACACGATGATCCGACGATGATGCGGATGCTGCAGGATTTGACCGGGGTCGACCCGACAACGATTCCGATGAACGATCCGAAGGTGATGAGCCTGTTCAGCTCGACCGAAGCGCTGGGCGTGACGCCGGAGCAGATTCGGACTCCGGTCGCCACCTACGGCGTTCCGGAAATGGGGACGAAGTTCGTCCGCCAGATGCTGCAGGAAACGCACCCGACCACATTTGCCGACCTGCTGCAAATTTCCGGGCTTTCGCACGGAACGGGCGTATGGCTCGGGAATGCGCAAGAGCTGATCCGGCGCGGCATCTGCAACATCAAAACCGTTATCGGCTGCCGGGACGACATTATGCTTTATCTCATTTATAAAGCGGGCATGGACGCCGGGCTGGCGTTTAAAATCACGGAAAGCGTACGGAAGGGCAAGGGGCTTACCGACGAGTGGAAAGAAGAGATGAAGCGGTGCAACGTCCCCGCCTGGTACATCGATTCCTGCGAAAAGATCGAATATATGTTTCCGAAGGCGCACGCCTCGGCGTACGTCATCTCCGCCGTACGGACCGCCTACTTCAAGCTCTATTATCCGATTGCCTATTACGCGACGTATTTTACCGTCCGGGCGGAGGATTTCGACGTGGACCTGTTCTGCCAGGGCTATGACGCCATCCTGAAAAAGCTGATCGAGATTGAAGAGAAAGGCTTCCAGGCGCAGCCGAAGGAAAAGGCGATGTGCCCGATCCTTGAAATGGGACTGGAAATGACGGCGCGCGGCTTTTCCTTCAAGCCGATCGATTTGTACCGCTCCGACGCCGTCAAGTTCCAGGTCGACGGCAATTCGCTGCTGCCTCCGTTTTCGGCGATTGCCGGCATCGGGGATAACGCAGCGAAGCAGATCGCCGCAGCCAAGGAGGAAGGCGATTTTCTTTCGGTGGAGGACTTTCAGCGGCGTTCCCGCGCTTCCAAAACCATTGTCGAGCTGCTGACCAATATGGGCTGCTTCCGGGGGCTTCCGGAGTCGAACCAGCTGTCGCTGTTTTAAGAAACAAAAACGGATGAACACAACTACGAGGAGATTTGGGCTTTCGGTCGCTGTTGTCCGCGGAATCCCTGAATGTAAGCTTCCAATGGGGGATTCCGCGGACAAAGGCGAACGCTGGCGCTCCTGCAGCCTCAAACTCCTCTTCGTTGCTGACGTCCGCCAACTGGGGCAAAACAGCGAAAAACCAAACAACAACAAAACCCGGACACGGCGGAGAAAACTCCGAGGTGTCCGGGTTTTGTATAGGGATGCAAGGACAGAGCGGTTTTTAGTAACGGAAAATGACGTTGCAGCAGGTGATCCCGGCGCCGACCGACCAGAAGACGACGACATCGCCGCGCTTCAGCTCGCCTTTTTCGATGGTTTTCTGCATGGCGATGAACGGGCTGCTGGTGCCGGTATAGCCGAATTCGTCGCCGACAAACGGGAATTTGGCGATGTCTTCCTTTAATTGGTCGCAGATGATCTTGATGTTGCCCCAGGCAAACTGGGAGAGGAAGTATTTCTTGACGTCGGCTTTGGTGAGGTTGTTCTCCGCCAGCAGGGCCTCGATGGATTTCCGCGCGCTCGCGAACGCCTCGTCCGTGTCGAAGGGGAGCCAGATCATGCGGGCGTCTTCTTCCTTGATGCCGTTCTCCAGCAGGGCGGTAAAGCCTGCGCCCGGCAGGACGATCGTATCGTGATAGGAAGAATCCGTGTAGAAGCCGGAATCGATGAAACCGGAAGCCGTGTTTTCGCTGCGCTCCAGAATTACGGCGCAGGAGGCGTCGCCGAAGTTGGCGTACGGCACTTCCTCGGTGCGCCTGGCATACCGGTTCATTTGCTCGGCTCCGACCAGGAGCGCACGCTTCACGCGCGGGTTGGCCAGCATGTACCGGCTGACCTGCTCCAGCGCCACCACCATGCCTACGCAGTTGGCGTTCAAATCATAAACGGCGGCGCTCGGCTTGCCTCCGACGGCTTGATGAATCTTGATGGCATTGCTTGGCGAAACATATTCGGGCGTTCCCGAGGAGTACACGATCAGGTCGAGATCTTCGCCGGAAAGCCCGGTTTTGTCAAGAACGGCGGCTGAGGCTTTGATCGCCATGGTCAAGGAGTTCTCGGACGGATCAATGTAACGCTCCCGTCTTCCCATGAACTTCATGAGCGGCTTGATGTCTTTTCCCTGCTTCTGAAAATGATCCACAAAAAAGGCGTTGTCCACTTTGCTTTCGGGATGAAAGATCGCCAAATCCCGGATGATTACGTTAGTGCCCATCACAGTCCACTCCTCGCATGGTCCGAATAAACGCAAAAAGTCCAGCCCATGCCGCATCGGAACAGTAAGCGGGGAGCCTACATGCCGACGAAAGATGGGTTGGACCGTCTTCAAGGGAAGCATCCCGGGTACACCGCATCGTTTACGAAAGAATCATGCAAGCGCCGGAGAGGAAAATGTCAAGCCGTGGCGATTCGGAGAGCCTCTTCGCGCGTGTCCACGAAATCCGCCTTCAGCTGAACGGCGTTGCCCACGCGCTTCAGCTGTGCTTTGCAGGTGTTGTGAACGGGATTGACAAACACGATGTTCTTGAACTCCTTGCTCATGTACAACTTGTAGCAGGCTTCCAGAATCGGCAGGACCTCGGGTTTGAAAACGGACAGCTCTACGCAATCGATCAGCAGGGTGTATTGCTTGGGATCGAACGTGCTGACGTGGGCCTCGAAGTCGTCGGGAAATTTCTGGGCCTTCTCCACGTCGAAAAAGCCGCGCAGGGTGATGTAAAACACCTTCTTGTTTGCTTGTACATCCATTTCGTACAGTGCTTGGGGAGCCGCCATCTTCTCATCCACTCTCTTTCCTTGTTTTGACAAATGATGTCGAAGAAATTTTACTTGATAACCTGATCGGGCGTCAATATATGTAAACGGAAGCAGGACTTAGAGCCTATAAAAGAACTTCCCACGATTGGTGGATGAACGGGCGGTCCGTTATTCCGCCCTACCCGGGAGGCCGGGGATATGGGGCTTTCCTATTGTAAGGGCAAACCGGTTATGGTATAATTTTTTTTGGCAATAATGTGGATAGTCGACCGTGTGCGGAGAGTGGGGAAACCCACTCTTTACATTTATAAATCAGATCCCAAACCTTACGGCAGCACGCCGCTCTGATTTGTCCGGTAAACGGCCCCGTCTCGCTTCTTGGAGACGGCTCAGCCGTTTATACTTGTGCTTCAGGGTTTTTTGCGGTACAGGATCCGGTTTGAACGCCGTCCCGAAGACGGATGGCGATAGGCCCGCCGGCCGGCAACGTGCCAGTCAGAAGCATAAAGGGGGATAGAAGCTTGAGCGCAAACATTAAAAACGTGGTGGAAACGTTGACGGGTTCTTTTCTGGAGGAGAACGGCTACGAACTCGTCGAGGTGGAATACGTAAAAGAAGGCAGCAACCGGTTTCTGCGTGTATACGTCGACAAAGAAGGCGGTATCGACATCGACGATTGCGGCCGGATCAGCGAATACTTAAGCGCGCGTCTGGATGAAACGGACCCGATTCCCGACGCCTATTTCCTGGAAGTGTCCTCGCCGGGAGCGGAGCGTCCGCTCAAAAAACCGCAGGATTTTGTCAAAGCGGAAGGGAAATACGTTCTGATCACCACGTATGAACCGATCGACGGCTTGAAGGAGTTCGAAGGAACGCTGACAAGCGTCACGGAAGAAACGCTCACCGTCCGGATCGGCAAAAAAGAGCACGCCATTCCCCGCGCCAAAGTTGCGGGCGCCCGGCTGGCGATCGCGTTTTAAATTGGAAACCGGCAGCAGGCCTTCAGCCTGCAGATTACCGTAAAGGGGGACCGCAAGCATTATGAATAGCGATTTTATCGAAGCGCTGAACGAAATTGAAACCACCAAGGGGATCAGCAAGGACATTCTGATCGAAGCGATCGAGGCCGCCCTGATCTCCAGCTACAAGCGCAACTTCAATGCAGCGCAGAACGTAAGGGTGGACGTCAACCGGCTGACCGGGCTCATCAAAGTCTATGCCCGCAAAACGGTCAGCGAAGAGGTGCTCGATCCGCGTCTGGAAATCTCGTTGGAGGCGGCACGCGAAATCAGCGGCGGCTTTCAGCTCGGGGATATCGTCGAGATCGAAGTAACGCCCCGCGACTTCGGCCGGATCGCGGCGCAAACGGCCAAGCAGGTCGTCACCCAGCGCATTCGGGAAGCCGAACGCGGACTGATCTACAATGCGTTTATCGAAAAGGAAGAGGACATCGTGACGGGCATCGTGCAGCGTCAGGATACCCGCAGCCTGTTTGTGGACCTGGGCAAGGTGGAGGCGGTGCTTCCGCTTACCGAACTCATGCCCGGTGAGAAATTCAAACACAACGACCGGATCAAGGCGTTCATCACGAAGGTGGAGAATACGACCAAAGGCCCGCAAATCTTTCTTTCCCGCACTCATCCCGGTCTGCTGAAGCGGCTGTTTGAACTGGAAGTGCCCGAGATTTACGACGGCGTCGTGGAGATCCGCTCGGTCGCCCGCGAAGCCGGCCTGCGCTCGAAGATCGCCGTGCATTCCCGCAACTCGGAGGTCGATCCCGTCGGCTCGTGCGTCGGACCGAAAGGCGTCCGCGTCCAGACCGTCGTGGGCGAGCTGCGCGGCGAGAAAATCGACATCGTCCGCTGGTCCGAAGGCGTGGACGAGTACGTCGCCAATGCGCTCAGCCCCTCCAAGGTGCTGGAGGTCAACGTTTTTGAAAGCGAAAAAATGTGCCGGGTCATCGTCCCCGACAACCAGCTTTCGCTCGCGATCGGGATCAAAGGGCAAAATGCGCGTCTGGCTGCCAAGCTGACCGGCTGGAAGATCGACATCAAGAGCGAGGCCCAGGCGGAGCAGGAGTATGGACGTCCCCGTTCGTTGACCGGGGAAATGCACCAGGATTCCGTCAGCATTGACTGACGAGCGCCGTTTTCGGCCGGGCGGCCGTTCCGAGGACGCCTGTCCGATTTGCTTCTAACCAATAAATGCAGGCGGTGAGCGGGTTGAAACAACGAAAAATCCCCTTGCGCAAATGCGTGGCCTGTCAGGAAATGATGCCGAAGAAAGAGCTGATCCGCGTTGTCCGCACCCCGGAAGGGGATACCTTGATCGACCTCAAAGGAAAAATGTCGGGCCGCGGCGCCTATTTGTGCGGCAAACGCTCCTGCTTCAAACTGGCGCGCAAAAGCAAGGCCCTGGACCGGGCGCTGAAATCGCCGGTCAGCGACGAGATTTACAGCCGGCTGGAGCAGGAGTTCATCCGGGTGGAAGACGAGTTTAATGCGGCGAAGGCCGCCGACGGAGAAGAAGATGAATAAATTTTACAACCGGTTGGGGTTGGCCATGCGCGCCGGCAAAGTCGCCTTCGGCGACGACGCGGTGCTGGATGCGATCCGGAGCGGAGAAGCCCGGCTCGTGCTGCTGGCGAGCGATGCGTCGGACAACACCAAGAAAAAATACAGCGACAAATGCAGCCATTATCAGATACCGCTTTTGGAATGCGGGACCCGGCAGGAGATCGGGGCAGCAATCGGCAAAGAAGAACGGGTCGTTGTGGCCGTAAACGACGCCGGTTTCGCCAAACTCCTGACGGGAAGCGAGTGAATACCTGCGGAGGTGGAACGATTTGAGCAAACAAGACAATAATAAAGACAAACTCAGGGTGTACGAATACGCGAAATCTTTGAATATGAGCAGCAAAGAGATCATCAAGATCTTGCAGCGTTTGAATATTTCCGTCAACAACCACATGAGTGTAATGGAGAATGAGGCGGTGCATGCAGTGGAGAAATTTTTCCGGGATGTAAAAGCAGAAGCGGCGGCTCGCCGCGCAGCGGGGGAAACGGGTTCGGCGGGACGCCCCGCCGGCCAGGCGCTGGCGGCCGGGCAGGCGCAGACGCCGCAGCAGGGCGAACGCCCCAAGGCGGCGGCAAGCGGAGGCCAGACGGGTGGCAGCGGACAGCGTCCGGCAGCCCAAGGCGACCGTCCGCAAGGCGGCGGCCAAGGCCAAGGCGGTTCGCCGCGGCCGCATAACGACCGTCCGGGCGGAGAGCATCGCCCGCAGGGCGGACAGCGCAGCGGCGGTCAAGGCGACCGGCCGCAGGGAGCCGGCCAGCAAGGCGATCGCCCGCGCAGCGGGGGCCAAGGCGGCTACGGCGGCGGACGTCCGCAGGGCGGCGGCCAGGGCGGGCAGCGCCCGCAAGGCGGCGGCTACGGCGGCGGACGCCCGCAAGGCGGCGGCCAGGGCGGGCAGCGTCCGGCAGGCGGCGGCTACGGCGGCGGACAGCGTCCGGCAGCGCCGGCACCTTCCGCGGCGAGCCTGACGACGGGGAAACCCGAACAGCGCCGCAGCAAGGACCGCGACAAGGACAAAGGCGCTTCCAACCGGCAGCATGACAGCGGCGGGCGCCCGAACCGCAATGCGGTTGTGCCCGGCGTGGACGAAATGGACGTAAAGGCCAACGAAGGCGTCGGGTTCAAACGCCAGAAGCCGGGTGCCAAGAGCTTTGGCGGCGGACGCGGCGGCAAAAACCGGGGACGCTCGCAAGCGCCTCAGGTCCGGAAAGAGAAAGTGGACAATACGCCGAAGAAAATCATCGTGCGCGGCAACATGACCGTTGGCGAAACGGCAAAGCTTTTGCACAAGGACTTGTCCGAGGTTATCAAAAAGCTTCTGTTCCTGGGCACTATGGCAACGATCAACCAGGAGCTTGATCTGGATACGATTCAACTGCTGGCCACCGAGTTCGGCGTGGAAGTCGAGCTCAAGATCGCCGTCGACGAAGAAAACTTCGAAGCGATCGAAGAAGTGGATGAAGAAGCCGATCTTCTGGAGCGTCCCCCGGTCGTTACGATCATGGGCCACGTCGACCACGGCAAAACGACGCTGCTTGACGCCATCCGGGAATCGAGCGTGACCGAAGGCGAAGCCGGCGGAATCACGCAGCATATCGGGGCTTACCAGGTGGAGATCAACAACAAGAAGATCACCTTCCTGGATACGCCGGGCCACGAAGCCTTTACCTCCATGCGTGCCCGCGGCGCGCAGGTAACCGACATCACAATTCTGGTTGTCGCTGCCGATGACGGCGTCATGCCGCAGACGGTCGAAGCGATCAACCACGCCAAAGCCGCCGGCGTGCCGATTATCGTCGCGGTCAACAAAATCGACAAGCCGGGCGCAAACCCGGATAAAATCAAACAAGAGCTGACGGAATACGAGCTCGTGCCCGAAGAATGGGGCGGCGATACGATCTTCGTCAACATTTCCGCGAAGCAGCGTCAGAACCTTGAGGAACTGCTGGAAATGATTCTGCTCGTGGCCGAGGTCAAAGAACTGAAGGCCAACCCGAACAAGCGGGCGAGAGGCACCGTCATCGAGGCCGAGCTGGACAAAGGCAAAGGCCCCGTCGCCCGCGTGCTGATCCAGAACGGAACGCTCAAGGTCGGCGACAGCTTTATCGCCGGCGTTACCTTCGGGCGTGTCCGCGCCATGGTCAACGACAAAGGCAAGCGCCTCAAGGAAGCCGGTCCTTCCACCCCGGTGGAAATTACCGGCCTGACGGAAGTGCCGCACGCCGGCGATCCGTTCCTGGCTTACGAGGACGAGCGCAAGGCGCGGGACATCGCCGAACGCCGCGCGTCTACGCTGCGCCAATCGGAAATGGGCTCGACGAATACCCGCGTGACGCTGGACGATCTGTACAAACACATTCAAGAAGGCGAGATCAAAGATCTCTTCGTTATTATCAAAGCGGACGTGCAGGGCTCGGCGGAAGCGCTGAAAGGCTCCCTTGAGAAGATTGACGTGCAAGGCGCGCGGGTTAAGATTATTCATACCGGCGTCGGCGCCATTACGGAATCCGACATCACCCTGGCCTCCGCCTCCAACGCGATTGTCATCGGCTTCAACGTCCGTCCGGAGCCCCAGGCGAAAATCGCGGCCGATCAGGAGAAAGTCGACGTTCGTCTCCACCGGATCATCTACAACGTGATCGAGGAAATCGAACAGGCGATGAAGGGCATGCTCGACCCGGTATTCAAGGAAAACGTTATCGGCCACGCCGAGGTGCGCAACACGTTCAAGGTTTCCAAAGTCGGCACCATCGCCGGCTGCATGGTTACCTCCGGCAAGATCACCCGTTCGGCGGAAGCCCGCCTGATTCGCGGCGGCATCGTGGTTTACGAAGGCAAGATCGATTCCCTGAAACGCTTCAAGGACGACGCCAAGGAAGTGGCCCAAGGCTACGAGTGCGGCATCACGCTCGAGAAGTACAACGACCTCAAAGAAGGAGACGTCATCGAGGCGTTCGTTATGGAAACCGTAGAGAGGTGAGACAGCAATGGCTAAAATCCGAACCGGTCGCGTAGCGGAAGAAATCAAGAAGGAATTGAGCCTTGTTCTCCAACAGGAATTCAAAGACCCCGGCATCGGTTTTCTGACCATCACCGGTGTCGAGGTTACGAACGATCTTTCGCAGGCGAAGGTTTATCTCAGCGTGCTGGGATCGGAGGAGCAGCGGGAAACCACCCTGAAGGCCCTGGCCCGGGGAAAAGGATTTCTCCGCTCCGAGATCGGCAAGCGGATCCGGCTCCGCGTGGTGCCGGAGCTGATCTTCAAACTGGATACGTCCATTGATTACGGCAGCCGCATTCAGGAGCTGCTGACCAAGATCAACGACGGAAAGGCGGACCTATGAGCTCATCCCGTGCTCCTTTTGAAGCGCAGCTGGCCGAGGCCGCCCGCTTCATCCGGGAGGGGGACGACTTCCTGGTGGCGGCGCATTTGAATCCGGACGGCGATGCCATCGGCTCGACCCTGGCGGTCGGCGAAATGCTCGCTGCGCTCGGCAAGCGCCACCTCCTGGTGAACGAATCGGAGCTGCCGGAAAAGTTTGCTTTTCTGACAGAGGGGGAACGGCGGATTTCCGCCTTTTCCCCTGATTCCGGTTTTGCCTTTTCACATGTAATCTTTGTCGACTGCGCCGATTATACGCGCGCAGGCCGGGTGACGGCATTCCTGCCGGAAGGCGTGCCGCTGCTTAATATTGACCATCACGAGACCAATGACGATTACGGAACGGTCCAGCTGATCCAGCCGGATGCCGCGGCGACCGCTGAAATTCTGTATCATCTGGTGCGGGAGCTCGGGCTTGCTTTGACGAAGCCGCTGGCTTCCTTTCTCTATACCGGACTGATGACCGATACGGGCGGGTTTCGTTATTCCAACACCTCTCCCTCCGTGCTGCGGATTGCGGCCGAGCTGGTGGAAAGCGGGGCGCCGGGTGCGCTGCTTGCCGACCGGCTGCTGGAGCGGCTGACCCTCGCCCAGTTCCGGCTTCTGCGCCATGCGCTCACCGGGATGACGTTTGCCGGAGACGGCAAAATTGCCTGGCTGGCCGTCTCGCATGCCGATCTGTCGGCATCCGGGGCTTCGTCGGAAGACATGGAAGGGCTGGTCAATTATCCCCGAAACATCGAAGGGGTCGAAGTCGGCATTTTGTTCAAGGAAAACGAACCGGGCCGCTGGAAGGTCAGTTTGCGCTCGGCCGGTAGGGTGAACGTCGCCCGGCTGGCCGCGCGTTTTGGCGGCGGCGGCCATGAAAAGGCCGCGGGCTGCACCATTATGGGCGAATTAACGGATGCGGTCGAGCGGATCGTCGGGGAAGCGGGGAAGGATCTCGCATGAACGAAACGACGCTTGACGGCGTGCTGCCCGTCTGGAAGCCGGCCGGCATGACGTCCCACGACGTGGTTGCCAAGGTACGGCGCTTCACCGGCATTCGCCGGATCGGCCACACGGGTACGCTTGACCCGGAGGTGACCGGCGTTCTTCCGCTTTGCATCGGCCGGGCGACCCGGGTCGTCGAATACGTGCAGGAGCTGCCGAAGGAGTACGAGGCCGTCCTGACCATCGGCTATTCGACCGACACCGAGGATGCAACCGGCACGGTCTTGGAGCAGGTGGAGCGGGCGATGGTAACACGGGAGCAGGTCGAGGAGGCCTTCGCCCGATTTACCGGCGCGATCGAACAGATTCCTCCGATGTTTTCCGCCGTAAAAGTGGAAGGAAAACGGCTTTACGAGCTTGCTCGGGAGGGCAAGGAAATCGAGCGGAAGCCCCGGCGGGTGGAAATCTACCGGATCGAAACGCTCGGCATGGAGCTGGAACGGGCCCATCCCGAAATCCGCTTCCGCGTCTCCTGCTCAAAAGGCACGTATATCCGCACCCTTTGCGCGGATTTGGGCAAGGCGTTGGGGTATCCGGCCGTTATGTCCGGCCTGGTCCGCACCTCAACCGGCGCGATCCGCCGGGACCGCTGCCTGACGCTGGAGGAAGTCGAGAGGAAGGCGAAAGAAGGCTCTCTCGCAGAGGCTTTGATTCCTTCCGATCAAGCCGTGCCGCATTTTCCTTCCGCGGTTTTGCCGCCGGAGGAAGCCCGGCATGCGCTTCAGGGCAAAAGCATCCCGGCGGCGCACGCCTCCGGAAAGCTGGATGCCGCCGGTCTTGTCCGCTTGTACGGCGAACCGTCCGGAGAAGAAAGCGGCCGCTTTTTGGGGCTGTTTCGCCTGACGGGAGACCTCCGCTACTTGAAGCCGGAGAAGGTCTTTACTTGAACCGATTGATCCAATCCCAACACTAACGAAAAACGGAGAACCGCTCATGCAGGTGATAGAACTTAAGCAGCCGTTCGAGCTTTCGCGGCAGGCGCCCGGTGCCGTCGGCCAGCTGCTGGCCATCGGGGACTTCGACGGGCTGCACCGCGGCCATTTGACCGTGGTCGAACGGGCCAAGGAGAGAGCGCGTCAGCTCGGACGGCAGGCCGCCATCATGACCTTTCATCCTCATCCCAGAGAGATTCTGGGCACCGACAAGTACCGGCAGATCCTGACGCCGCTGCCGGACAAGCTTGAGCTGCTGAGGCAGGCGGGCGTCGACTGCACCTATGTGGTGGCGTTCGACAAATCCTTTTCCGCGATGGAGCCGCGGGCCTTTGTGGAGCAGGTGCTGGTTCCGCTCGCGCCCGATTCCGTTATTGTCGGCTTCGATTTTACCTTTGGCCGGGGCGGCGCAGGGAACGCGGATGCTCTGCCGGCACTGGCCGGCGGGAAATTCGCCGTTGAAGTGGTCCGCCCTTTCCAGCAAAACGGCACCAAGGTGAGCAGCACGCTCGTGCGGGAATGCCTCGCCGAAGGCAGGCTGGAGGAAGCGGCCGAGCTGCTCGGCCGGCATTATTCGCTTGCCGGAGTTGTGGTACACGGGGAAGCGCGAGGCCGTACGATCGGGTACCGCACGGCGAATGTTCAAACCGAGCAGCCCTACGTCATTCCCAAAAACGGAGTTTATGCCGTGCGCGCTTCCGTTCGCGGCGAAACCTACGCCGGAGTGATGAACATCGGGGTTAAACCGACGTTTGCCGGCAGTGTGCAAACCCTGGAGGTCCATCTGTTTGATTTTGAGGAGGACATTTACGGGGAAACGCTCCGGGTCGATTTTGTCGCGATGCTCCGGGACGAAAAAAAATTCGGCTCCGTGCAGGAGCTAATCGCCCAGATCGGCGCCGATTCGGCACGGGCCCGCGAGCTGCTGCTGGGCTGATTGAGAGCGGGCGCCACGCCCCGGGCTACCCGAGATTGGGCCGGACCGCGCCAACGACAGCCTCGCAGTCGGACGCACTCCCGCTGTGCGGGAAACGAAGAACCGGCATGGCCTGCGCGTTTTTCGCTTCATTTTATCAATTGCGCAGGGAACATTTACTTCTTTCCGCCAGTTGTGTTATACTGTTAAACGGCGCTTAGGAGCCGAGAACCTCTGCTTGGTTGCCCGCTCTCACCGGCGGTTACTGGGCTGCAGGCGATTTTGAACAAGAGAAGGAGGTGAGCGTAATGGCATTGACTCAGGAACGGAAACAAGAGTTGATCACCGAACACAAGGTTCACGACACGGATACCGGTTCGCCGGAGGTTCAAGTCGCGATCCTGACGCAGAACATCGTCAACCTGACCAACCATTTGCGCGTCCACAAGAAGGATCATCATTCCCGCCGCGGACTGCTCAAGATGGTCGGCCAACGCCGCAAACTGCTGGCGTACCTGAAAAACAAGGATATCCGGCGTTACAGCGCGCTGATCGAGAAGCTCGGTCTCCGCAGGTAATCCCGTGAGAAGAGGGAAGCAACCGATGTTCCCCCGTGCCCGGCGCACGGGCAACAAGGTTGCTTTTTCTTGATTATGCGTGTTTGCGCGAGCGGGAGGGCGAATTTCGGTTCGTCCTGCCCATCTTTGCAACCGCTATCCGGACAAGTCCGACCCCGGCGGGAAAAACGCAAGATGAACTCGTTACAAACGGGAGGTAGCTATGGAAAAAACAATTCAGTTTGAGTTGGCGGGACGTCCATTCAGTTTGGAAACCGGCAAGCTGGCCAAGCAGGCGAACGGAGCGGTTATGGCGCGTTACGGCGATACCGCCGTTTTGTGTACGGTGACGGCTTCTTCCGAGCCGAAGGACCTCGATTTCTTTCCGCTGACGGTCAATTATGAAGAGAAGATGTACGCGGTCGGCAAAATCCCCGGCGGCTACATCAAGCGGGAAGGGCGCCCGACGCAAAAAGCGATTCTGGCCAGCCGTCTCACCGACCGCCCGATCCGCCCGTTGTTCCCGGAAGGCTTCCGCAACGACGTGCAGATCGTCAACCTGGTCATGAGCGTGGAGCAGGACTGCAGCCCGGAGATCGTCGCCATGATCGGCACGTCCGCCGCGCTCAGCATCTCCAACGTACCGTTTGACGGCCCGATCGGCGGCGTCATCGTCGGCCGCGTGAACGGAGAATTCGTGATCAACCCGACGGTCGAGCAGGCCGCCGTGACCGAGCTGTACTTGGTCGTAGCCGGTACGAAGGACGCCATCATGATGGTCGAGGCCGAAGCGCATGAGGTTCCCGAAGAGATCATGCTCGAAGCGATCATGTTCGGCCACGAGGAAATCCGCAAGATCGTCGCCAAAATCGAAGAATTCACGGCCGAGGTCGGCAAGCCGAAGATGGAAGTGGTGCTTCACCAGGTGGATGCCGAAGTCAACGCGCAGGTGCGCGAGTTCGCCGCTTCCCGTCTGGTGGAAGCCGTGCGGATCGGCGAGAAGCAGGCCCGCCAGGAAGCGATCGATCAAGTGAATGCGGACGCGGTCGAGCACTTCAAGGAAGTCTACGCGGAAGACCCGGACAAGGTCGACGACGTCAAGGAAGTGCTGTACGACATCGTCAAAGAAGAAGTCCGCCGTCTGATCACCCATGACAAGGTCCGCCCGGACGGCCGTGCGGTGGATGAAATCCGCCCGATCAGCAGCGAAACCTCTCTTCTGCCAAGAACCCACGGTTCGGCGCTGTTCACCCGCGGACAAACCCAGGCACTCAGCGTTTGTACGCTTGGCGCGCTCGGCGACGTGCAGATTCTCGACGGCATCGACCTGGAAGAATCGAAGCGTTTTATGCACCATTACAACTTCCCGCCTTTCAGCGTCGGCGAAGCCAGACCGCTTCGCGCGCCCGGACGGCGTGAAATCGGACACGGCGCCCTCGGCGAGCGTGCGCTCGAGATGGTTCTGCCGGACGAAGCCGATTTTCCGTACACGATTCGTCTTGTATCGGAAGTGCTGGAATCGAACGGCTCCACTTCGCAGGCCAGCATTTGCGCAAGCTGCATGGCGCTCATGGACGCAGGCGTTCCGATCAAGGCGCCGGTGGCCGGTGTTGCGATGGGCCTGATCAAGGACGGCGACCATGTCACCATCCTGACGGACATTCAGGGCATGGAAGACCACTTGGGCGACATGGACTTTAAAGTGGCCGGCACCAAGAAAGGCGTCACGGCCATCCAGATGGACATCAAAATCGGCGGCATAGACCGTTCCATCCTGGACGAAGCCCTGAAGCAAGCGTACAAGGGCCGGATGTTTATCATGGAGAAGATGATGGAAACCATTTCGGAGCCGCGGAAGAACCTGTCGCCGTATGCGCCGAAAATCATCATCATGCAGATCAATCCCGACAAAATCCGTGAAGTTATCGGAGCGGGCGGGAAGATCATCAACAAGATCATCGAGGAAACCGGCGTGAAGATCGACATCGAGCAGGACGGCAAAGTGTACATCGCTTCGTCGAACCAGGAGATGAACGAAAAAGCGCGCTCGATTATCGAAGGAATTGTACGCGACGTCGTGGTTGGCGAGATTTACGTCGGCACCGTCAAACGCGTGGAGAAATTCGGCGCCTTCGTCGAAGTGCTTCCGGGCAAAGAGGGCCTCGTGCACATTTCCCAGCTTTCCACGGAACGGGTGGCGAACACCGAGGACGTTGTGTCCGTCGGCGATTCGATCACCGTCAAGGTGACGGAAATCGACCAGCAGGGCCGCGTAAACCTGTCGCGCAAAGCTGTATTGGATCCGACGGCATCGACGGAAATCGTCCGTACGCCCCGCCCGTCGGGACCGAGCCGCCAGGGCGGCGGGAACGGGCCGAGAGGACCGAGACCGGAACGGAAGTAACGGGAGCGGTTGACATCCGCCGTGCGGATCTCGACCGTCCCGGTTTATTCTCTTCCACCGCTGATCCAAAAGGACTCCGAAAGGAGTTTTTTTGTTTTTCAGGGGATTGCTTCATTGACCGTCTGGAGCAGCCTGCTTCAAAAGCGATTTCTTCTAGGAGGCCCTTGTCCCGCATAAACTGGTTGCAAAACGGGGGCAGCTCCCGGAAGGAGCGGGGAAGATGAACAAATGGACGGCAGGGCTGGCGGGACTGGCCGCTGCGGTTTTGATCGGATCGTTCTGGCCGCGGCTGGGCATAGCGGCCTATGTGCACGAGATCAAGCAAACCGAGGCCCGTTCGGCCGCGGTTCCGCGGGGGGCCGCGGCGAAGCAAGCCGAAGAGCGGGCGAACCGGCAGCTGCTCGAGCGCATCAAGCAAGAAGCGGACGCACGGCGGATTGCGCCGGTGAACGCGCGGATCGACCGTGTCTGGAAAGCGATTCCCGGATACAACGGCCTGGAAGTGGACGAGCGGGAAACGCTCGCCTTGGCGCAAGACTACCGGGTCGGTCCGGACCAGACGCTTCCTTTGGTGTACCGGGAGGTGCAGCCGGAGCTTCAGCTGACCGATCTTGAGCCGAATCCGGTTTACAAAGGAAACCCGGCAAAGCCGATGGCGGCGCTTATGATCAATGTGGCGTGGGGCGAGACGTTTCTTGCCGAAATGCTGGAAAAGTTGAAGAAAGAAAATGTTCGTGCTACATTCTTCTTTGACGGTTCCTGGTTGTCCGGGCATTTGGACATGGCGCGGCAAATTGCGGCGCTCGGGCATGAGCTGTCCAACCACGGGTACAGCCACCGGAACATGAGCAAGTTGAGCGAAGCGGAAGTCCGGGATGAGATTGCCCGGACCGAGCGGCTTTTGGAGCGGGAACTGGGCGTGCGCAACACGCTGCTTGCGCCCCCGTCCGGGGACTTTGATAGGCGCACCGTGCGGATTGCCCGCGAGATGGGGCTGCAAACGGTGCTTTGGACGCTGGATACGCTGGACTGGAAAGAACCGGGGGCCGATTTCGCGGTACGCAAGGTATCGGCACAGGCCGAGCCGGGCACGCTGATTCTGATGCACCCGACCGCTACGTCAAGCGAAGCTTTGGAGGAGATCATTCGCGTCATACGCAGGAAAGGGCTGGCCCTTGGAACCGTAAGCCAGCTGCTGTCCTCCGATCGGGTGCCTGTGCTGGAAAACGGCATGTCCGGCGGAGGGAACCAAACGAACAACCGGCCGTAACTATACAGACGGACGGATGAAGGACTGGATGGAGGGTTTACGTGATCAAATTGGAATTATCGAACGGATTGCGGGTCGTGATGGAGAAAATCCCGACGCTGCGCTCCGTTTCCTTCGGAATATGGGTGCGTGCGGGGTCCCGCAATGAAACGCCCGCGCAGAACGGCATTTCGCATTTTATCGAACATATGCTTTTCAAGGGAACGGAACGGTACGACGCGGCGCAAATCGCGGATTTGTTTGACGGGATCGGGGGGAACGTAAACGCATTTACGTCCAAAGAATACACCAGCTATTATGCAAAGGTGCTGGACGAGCATCTGCCGCTTGCGATGGATGTTCTGGCGGATATGTTTTTCCGGTCCCGTTTTGACAAGGCCGAGATGGACAAAGAGCGGAATGTCATCCTGGAGGAAATCGCGATGTACGAAGACACGCCGGATGATCTGGTGCACGATCTTCTGGCCAAGGCGGCGTACGGGGAGCATCCGCTGGGCATGACCATCCTCGGACCGGAGGAAAACCTGCTTTCCCTGGATCGGGAAGACCTGCGGGCCTACATGCGCGAGCGGTACAGCGTCAAGGAAACGGTGATTGCGGTCGCCGGCAATTATCCGGACAATATGGCCGACCTGCTGGAAGAGCATTTCGGCTCGTTTTCGGTGCAAGGGGGCGGGGAGCCGGACTTGAAGGCGCCCGTTTTTGCGGCGGACCGCATTTTCTACGAGAAGGATACGGAGCAGAATCACATCTGCCTGGCGCTGCCCGGCTGCGCGCTTTCGGACGACAAGCTGTATGCCATGATCCTGTTGAACAACGCGATCGGGGGAGGCATGAGCTCCCGGCTGTTCCAGGAAATCCGTGAGAAGCGGGGCCTGGCCTACTCCGTGTATTCGTATCATTCGGCCCATGCCGACAGCGGGCTGTTTGCGATTTACGCGGGGACCGCGCCGAAGCAGACGGCCGAAGTGCTGAAGCTGACCGAAGCGATTCTGGAGGATGTATACCGGAACGGCCTCACCGCCGCGGAGCTCCGCAAAGGAAAAGAGCAGCTCAAAGGGAACCTGATCCTGGGGCTGGAAAGCTCGGGCAGCCGGATGAACCGGATCGGCAAAAACGAGCTGATGCTCGGCCGGCACGATTCCATCGACGAGATTATCGCCCGGATCGAACGCGTTACCGACGAGGACATTCGCGCCGTCATCGCCCACTCCTTCTCCGAACCGTTTGCGGTTTCCATGGTGGGAGAGTCGGACAAAGACTTGAACGGCTTCAGGAGGGATTTGTTTGTCTCATCTCGTACAAATTAAAAAATTGCCCGGGCAGGAGGATCTTCCGCTGCCGCAAAAGATGTCCGAAGCGGCGGCCGGGTTTGACCTCCACGCGGCGGTAACGGAACCGGTGACACTGAATCCCGGCGCGCGCTCGCTCGTGCCCGCCGGCTTTCAAATGGCCATGCCCGAAACGCTGGAAGCGCAAATCCGCCCGCGCAGCGGGCTGGCCTTCAAGCACGGCATCACCTGTTTGAACTCGCCCGGCACCATTGACGCCGATTATCGGGGAGAAGTCAAAGTGCTGTTGGTCAATCTGGGGACGGAGCCGTTTGTCATCAACCGCGGCGAGCGGATTGCCCAGATGGTTTTTCAGGAAGTCCCGCGCGTTCGTCTGGAGGAAACGGACGAGCTTTCCGATACGGTGCGGGGTGCGGGCGGATTCGGCCACACGGGAAGCTGACGCTCCCTGAAGGACCCTGCGCTGGGTATCGCTCCGCCGGCAAACCGCGACTCGCGGCGCGCGGCGGATGAAAGAGATCGGAGGAGCAGCCTTGAACCAGAAGTCGAACTTTTTTGCTACGCCTTTTTTTGTTTTTACCGTCGCCATGCTGCTGAAAATCGCCCTTGCCGGATCCGTCGTATTCGGGAACGCTTCCTTATGGACGCCGCTGATAACGGCCATTCCCTCGGTTTGGCTGTTTTTCTGCCTGATCGAAATATTTGCCAGGAAACGGCGCATTTTTTGGTACCTGCTGGTCAATACCGTCCTGACGTCGATTTATTTTGCCGTCATTATGTATTACAAGTACTTTGGGGTCATCGTTACCTATCGGGCGCTGCAGCAGGCCGGCCAGGTTACGCAGGTGAAAGGGAGCGTCATGCATTTGATGCATGCGTACTTCCTTTTGGTTTACATCGATATCGTCCTGTTTTTGCTGGTGTACGCTTTTCTTCCCCGCATTCGCAAATGGGGGCGTGAGCGTGTCGGCAAAAAAAGCGTATACGCCGGGCTATTGGCGGCTTCGCTGGCGGTTTGCGTCGCCACCGTGGGGGCGAACAAAGGGATCGTTAACGAGTTGAAGCAAGCGCAGCACATGGGGATTTTAAACTATGAAGCGCATATTATCGCTTCGGATCTTTTCAAGCGCCCGGCCGGGCCGGTTCAGGTGACCGAGTCGCAGGTCGTCGAATTGAAAACGGGGAAACCCGCTGTGCCTGTAGAAAATCCGGAATACAAAGGGATCGCCAAAGGGAGAAACCTGATCATTATTCAGCTGGAAGCCTTTCAGGATTTTCTGATCGGCAAGTCGGTGGATGGAGTGGAGCTGACGCCGAACCTGAACCGCCTGGCGAAGGAAAGCATCTATTTCACCAACTTCTTCCAGCAAGCCGGACAGGGGAACACCTCGGACGCGGAATACCTTATCAACACCTCGCTGTTTGTTCCGCCCAACGGGGCCGCGGCCCAGACCTATGTGGACAAAGCATTGCCAAGCCTGCCGAAGCTGTTCAAGACCCAGGGGTACGGCACCTATACGTTCCATACGAACGACGTCCGGTTCTGGAACCGGGATCAGCTGTACGCGGCTTTGGGCTTTGACAAGTATTACGACCGAACGTTTTTTGACGACGAAGATTTCCTGTTCTTCGGTTCCTCGGACCCCGTCCTTTACCGGAAGACGGCGGAAGAGCTCGGCCGCTTCCAGGCGGAAGGCAAGCCGTTTTACTCGATGGTCGTTTCGATGTCCAGCCATCACCCCTTCGACATGCCGGAGGACCGCCGCCTGATAGAGCTGCCGGAACGGTACAACGACACGTTCGTCGGCGATTACCTGCAGGGCCAGCATTACGCGGACCACGCGCTCGGGGAATTTATCGGCCAATTGAAGGCGAACGGCGTCTGGGACAACAGTCTGATCGTGATTTATGGCGACCATATGGGATTGCCGATTTATTCATTGACGGATCACGAAAAGGATCTGCTGAAGGAGCTTCTCGGCCGGGAATATGCTTACCCGGATATGCTGAACATCCCGCTCATTATCGCCGCTCCCGGCAAAGTCGGGGCGCGGGAATACCATCACGTAGGCGGCCAGGTGGACGTTCTGCCGACGGTGGCCAATCTGATGGATCTTCCGCTCGGCGACATGGTGGTCTTCGGCCAGGATATTCTGAATCGAAAAGAAAACCTGCTGCCGGAGCGGTATTACCTGCCGTCCGGGTCTTATATCACCAACAAGGCGATCTTTGTGCCCGGCAAAGGATTTTCGGACGGAAGCGTCTATCCGCTGCCGGAAGGGGAGGCTTCTCCTCCGGGACAGGAGACGGATAAAGAGGAATTCGCGCGTGCGCTCAAGCTGATCAAGCTGGGCGACGCCTATGTGCAGAACTTGCCGGAACGGTAAAGCCTTCCTGCGGACCTTTAACGGGACCCGCGGTCCAGCACTCCCAAGAGGGGCGGACCGCGGGTCCCGGCGTTTGCGGAAGCCCCGCTTTTTCACCCATTGGCTGCGGTGGGCATACGATAACTTATCGACTACCGCCAGAAAAGGGTGTGACGACATGCTAACCGGAACCCGGATCGCCATCATCGGCGGCGACTCCCGACAGCTTGAGGTTATCCGGCGCTTGGCCGGAGAAGGGGCGACAGTGCTCGTGATGGGCTTCGAGAAATGGGAGTGCGCGGTGGAAGGCGCTCGCCATGCTGCATTCGGCCCGGACGCCGTATCGGGTGTGGATGCCGTATTGCTGCCCGTCGTCGGAACGGATGACGGAGGGCGGGTGCAGGCGACCTACGGCAGCGCCCCTTTGCTGTTCGACGATACGATTGCATCCGCTCTTCCCCAAGGAACACGCGTATTTACGGGAATGGCGAAGCCCTATTTAAAAGAATTGTGCCGGCGGCATTCCCTTCGCCTTGTCGAGCTGTTGGAGCGGGACGACGTTGCGATCCTGAATTCGATCCCCACGGCCGAGGGGGCGCTGCTGCTTGCAATTCAGCATACCGATTTCACCATACACGGATCAACCAGTCTGGTGCTCGGCATGGGCCGTACGGGCATTACCATGGCGCGGGTGCTGAAAGGGCTCGGCTCGCGCGTTAAAGCCGGCGTGCGCAAGCCGGACCAGTTCGCGAGGGCGCTCGAGTCCGGCTTTGAACCCTTTTATATGGACCAGCTGGAGGATGCGGCGGGGACGGCGGACCTCATCTTCAATACGGTTCCCGCTGTGGTACTGACGGAGACGGCGATTGCACGGCTTCCCCGCCACGCCCTGATCATTGACCTTGCTTCCAGGCCGGGAGGGACCGACTTCGCCGCCGCCGAGCAGCGAGGAATCAAAGCGATGCTCGCCCCGGGACTGCCGGGAATCGTCGCCCCGAAAACGGCGGGCGCCATTATCGGCACCACGCTGTGCGGGCTGTTGGCCGGAGAGAGTTCCAAAGGGAGGGAACAAGGATGACGCTGCAGGGTAAAACGGTCGGTTTCGCGATCACGGGATCGCATTGCACGCTTGCCGAGGTGCTTCCGCAAATTGAGCGCTTTCTCGCCGCCGGAGCGTCGGTCGTTCCCCTTGCTTCGCCGGCTCTGATGGGCACGGATACGCGGTTCGGAACGTCTGAGTCATGGCAAAAAGAGTTGAAAGAACGGACGGGAAATGATATCATTTCTACAATTGTTCAGGCGGAACCGCTCGGTCCCGCCAAGCGGCTGGACCTGCTGGTTATCGCCCCTTGCACGGGCAATACAACCAGCAAGCTGGCGAACGCCGTGACGGACAGCGCGGTGCTTATGGCCGCCAAAGCGCAGATGCGCAACCAGCGGCCGACGGTCCTGGCGATTTCCACGAACGACGGTCTTGGTTTGAACATGGCGAACATCGCCAAGCTTTTGACCGCGAAACATATTTATTTCGTCCCCTTCCGCCAGGATGATCCGTTCGGCAAGCCTAATTCGCTTGTCGCCCGCATGGATCTGATTCTGGAGGCCAGCGTTGCCGCTTTGCAGGGAACGCAGCTGCAGCCGCTTCTGGCGGGACGGGAGGCTTGAACCGGATGCCGCGAAGGCGGAAGGGCGGATAAACAACGGATAACGAATAAGGGAGAGACGTAAGCAATGGGGTCACAGAAACGCGTTAACGTAGCAGTTGTCGGAATTACCGGAGCGGTCGGCCAGCAAATTATCCGGCTCCTGGAGGAACGGGATTTTCCGATCGGGGAGCTGAAGCTGCTGGCTTCCGCCCGTTCCGCCGGGAAGAAAGTGCCCTTCAAGGGGCGGGAAATCACCGTGGAGGAAGCGACGCCGGAAAGCTTTGAAGGCATCCAGATCGCATTCTTCAGCGCGGGCGGCAGCGTGAGCGAAGCGCTTGTTCCGGCAGCCGTTAAAGCGGGCGCCGTCTGCATCGACAACACGAACGCGTTTCGGATGGACCCGGAAACTCCGCTTGTCGTTCCTGAAGTAAACCTGGACATGATCGCGCGCCACAAGGGTGTCATTGCGAACCCGAACTGCTCCACCATTCAAATGGTGGCGGCGCTGAAGCCGCTTTATGACCGCTTCGGCATTTCCCGCATCATCGTTTCCACCTACCAGGCTGTTTCCGGCGCCGGGGCGAAGGCGATTGAAGAGCTGAAGCGCCAATCGCAGCGGGCTTTGGAGGGCAACGACGTGCAGCCGGACATTTTGCCCGTTTCGTCTCTGCCGGTGAAGCACCAAATCGCCTTTAACGCCATTCCGCAAATCGATAAATTCCTCGACAACGGCTTCACGAACGAAGAGATGAAGATGATCCGGGAAACCAAGAAAATCATGGGCGACGACAGCATCGCCGTTACGGCGACCTGCGTCCGGATTCCGGTTTATTACGGCCATTCGGAATCGGTTTACGTGGAGCTGAAAAGCGATTTCGAGCTGGAGGAAGTGCGCAGCCTGCTCGCAAACGCTCCGGGCATCGTGCTTTGCGACGAGCCGGGCGAACAGAAATATCCTCTGGCGACGGAAGCCGCCGGCAAGCTGGATACCTATGTCGGCCGGGTGCGGAGAGACCTGGAAAACCCGCACGGCCTGAACCTTTGGGTGGTATCGGACAATCTGCTGAAAGGCGCGGCCTGGAACGCCGTGCAAATCGGGGAGCATCTTGTTCAGCAAAGCTGAACAAGATGGTTTTTTCCGTTTTCGACTAACGCCATAACCGGCGAATCACAGCAAGAGGCTGTTTTGGAGAGAGGGAAAAACGTGCGGATTTTGGTTCAGAAATTCGGCGGAACCTCGGTTTCGAATGCCGAGGGTAGAAAGCACGTGATCCGGCACGTCCGCGACGGTTTGGAAAGCGGATACCGGCTGGTTGTCGTCGTGTCGGCCATGGGGCGCAAAGGGGATCCCTACGCCACCGATACGCTGTTGGATTTGATCTCCGCGAACGGGAACGCGCTTCCCGACCGCGAGAAGGATATGTTGCTTTACTGCGGGGAGACCATCTCGGCCGTTACCTTATGCAGCACGCTGAACGCGGAGGGGATTTCCGCATCGGTGCTGAACGGGGCGCAGGCCGGAATAATGACCAACGACCACTATGGGAACGCCCAAATTCTTTCCGTCCAGCCGACTCGTATTATGGATTTGCTGGAGCAGGACAAGGTCGTGATCGTGACCGGGTTTCAAGGCCGGACGGCCGCCGATGACTTCACCACGCTGGGAAGGGGCGGGAGCGACACGACCGCGACCGCGCTCGGCGTCGCCCTGCGGGCGGAGATCGTCGACATTTTTACGGACGTGGACGGAATTTTGACCGCGGACCCGAAGATTGTCCACGATGCGAAGCAGCTTCCGAGAATCACGTATGCGGAAATCTGCAACATGGCGTACAATGGGGCGAAAGTGATTCATCCGCGTGCCGTTGAAATTGCCATGCAGGCAAATATGCCGGTGCGCGTCCGTTCGACCTTCAGCGATTCGGAGGGAACGCTCCTTACCGGACTGAGCGACGCGAGAGACCGCGCCGGCGGCGTCGGGGACCGCACCGTAACTGCGATTGCGCACGTTTCCGGCGTAACCCAGATTCAGGTCGCCGCGGAAGAAGGCCAGCACGACCTTCAGTTGAAGGTTTTTCAGGCCATGGCGGTTGCGGGGATCAGTGTGGACTTTATCAATGTGTATCCGTGGAAGCTTGTGTTTACCGTTTCGGACCAAGTGGCGCTTCAAGCGGTCACCGCGTTAAAGGAATTGGGATTAATGCCCGAAACCTTGTCCGGCTGCGCAAAAGTATCCGTCATCGGAGGAGGCATCACCGGCGTTCCCGGCATCATGGCGAGGATCGTTGAAGCCATGGCAGAGCAGGGCGTCACCATCCTCCAATCGGCGGATTCCAATATCACAATTTGGGTGCTTGTGCGCGGCGAAGACATGGTCAAGGCCGTGCAGGCGCTGCACAACAAGTTTTTGCTTCACGTTTGAAAGGCCGCCGGCCGGCAATTGCCGGACCGGGGGCAAACAAAGGAGGAACGGCTTTGGATTTCGGAAGATTGATCACCGCTATGGTAACACCGTTCGACAGCGACCTGCAGATCGATTGGAAGCAGCTTGAGAAGCTTGTCGATTACCTGATCGTTGAACAGAAAAGCGAAAGCCTCGTCGTTTGCGGAACAACCGGCGAAACCTCGACCTTGTCGGACGATGAGAAAGTCGGATTGTTCAGAGAAGTGGTTCGCCTGGCGAACGGCCGCTGCAAGGTCATCGCCGGTTCCGGCAGCAATGAAACGGCGCACAGCGTCGTCCTGACCCGCAAAGCGGAAGAAGTCGGTGTCGACGGTATTTTAACCGTGACGCCCTATTATGTACGTCCTTCCCAGGAAGGCCTCTATCGGCACTTCAAAGCCGTGGCCGAAGCGACAAGCTTGCCCGTCATGCTTTACAACATCCCCGGAAGAGCCAGCGTCAACCTGGAAGCCGAAACCGCGCTCCGGCTGGCGCATGACATCCCGAACATCGTATCCAGCAAAGAAGCGCACTGCGACTTTGACCACTTGACCAAGCTGCTTGACGAAGCGCCGGAAGGCTTCCGGATTTACTGTGGAGAGGATTCGCTGACGCTGCCGTTCCTGTCCATCGGCTGCTACGGTTCCGTCAGCGTCGCCAGTCATGTGGTTGGCGGCGAGCTGCAGGAATTGATTCACACGTATCTGAAAGGCGATGTAAACGGCGCGATGGCGCTGCACCGCAAGCTTCATCCGGTTCTGAAGGGCTTGTTCTTCTGCCCTCACCGCGTTCCCAGTCCCGCTCCGGTTAAGGCAGCGCTGAACTTGAAGGGAATGCAGGTAGGCGGCGTCCGGCTGCCGCTTGTTCCGTGCACGGAAGAAGAAATTGCTTTCTTGCGGGAACTGATTTAAGTTTTCTTTTCCAGTGCGAACGAATGAAAAGAGGGTGTCCCAAAAGCAGGTTTCTGGAACAGACCACAAA